>WTAG01000383.1 GCA_013139755.1 Methylomarinum sp.
CATGTTAATGCGTCACTGGTAGCGGTATTAGGGTCAGCCAGCTTGATATAATCCCCTCTTTTTTAAGGGGGGAGTTAATAGCGAGCAGGCAGGCAAGCAATGTTTTTTAATTTCCAGCTGGTCGAGGCTATTGTAGATTCTAGTTTATTTTCTATGGGATCCTTCAGGTCAGCAAAGAAATCTAAGCCGGTTAGTTTTTCAATGTTATCCACCGTAGTTAAAAAGCGAGTGAGAGGCTCATTACCTTTAACTGTTTGAGGCATTAAAAAAGCTAAGATTTTTGGCGTGTTAGATGGGGTTGGTCGCGCGTAAATTTTATAAAATGCGTCGGGTATTTCTACATTCCAGGCATTATTTAAGCGTTTGGATTTACCTTTAAATATAGGGCCGGTATAAACCCAAAGGTCTTTGCCTAAGTGAGTAAAGTGATTAATCTCTACATCTTCAAGGCGTTGCCATAATTTTTGATTTAATTTGGGCCTTTGAGGGGTGATGTTACTCATTAAAAAGGTATCGAGTTGCGCTTGTTTTCCGTAAAGGCGGCTAATTGCATAATTAGGTGCCATATGTCCACGATCATAACCGCTATGGAGATAATCTTCATGGGTCACCGGATTAAGCGTGCGCCAGTCTTTACTGAAGCGTTGCGGGCGTGATAAGCGTTTAGTCTTGGGAGTAACGGTATTGATTTTATAGCTAACCCATAATGGGTTACCGCGTAGATCAGAATAACCCAGCATAAAAGCATCGTTCCGTAGTGTTCTAAACCAATGGAAAGGCTGTTGCCAGTTTTGTGTTTGTGGGACTCCTTGAAACACTAAGGCGGGACGAGCGACTTTAATTTCATAGGTATACCAGCCAGCCGCGAAGATTAAAGCCGTACAGGCAATCATTGGGTCTTTTCGGCAGAGATTAAAAAGCCAAGAGATAAGTGAAAAAAGATACTTGTGGTTTTTAGATGCCATTAATAGAGATTCAGCTGGAGGGTATGTTTATTGCGGGTTGCTTTGAACCTGGAAAAATCAGTTGCTCACGGTTTCTAGCGCAAACAACTGATTCCACAGCACTTCCAAAAAATATCCGCTTAACCTATGGGTGAAGCTAAAATTTTTTGAAAGCACTGTGAAACCAGTGACTTGTACTATAATTTCACGTCCAACTGATTTTTCTAGGTTGAACGAAAAACGCCCCAATAAAGGGGCGTTTTGTCGAACATGTATGTAAAAGTGTTTCTTACAAGCTGTAGTACATGTCGAACTCTACAGGATGAGTGCTCATGCGTAGACGAGTGACTTCTTCCATTTTTAAATCCATGTAGCCATCGATTGCATCATCAGTCAATACTCCGGCGCGTGTTAAGAACTCACGGTCTTCGTCTAATGCTTTTAATGCTTCATCAAAAGAAACCGCAACTTGTGGTATCGCTTTTTCTTCTTCTGGTGGTAAGTCATATAAATCTTTATCCATAGCATCGCCAGGATGGATTTTGTTTTGAATGCCGTCTAGGCCTGCCATTAGCATTGCTGCGAAGCATAGGTATGGATTAGCTGTTGAATCACCAAAACGTACTTCAATACGACGGCCTTTTGGGTTGTTTACAAAAGGAATACGGATTGATGCAGAACGGTTACGTGCAGAGTATGCAAGCATAACTGGTGCTTCAAAACCAGGTACTAAACGTTTGTAGCTGTTTGTTGAAGCGTTAGCGAAAGCGTTAAGCACTTTTGCGTGCTTGATGATACCGCCGATGTAGAATAAAGCAGTTTCAGACAAGCCACCGTATAAATCACCAGAGAACAAGTTGTTGCCATCTTTAAATAAAGACTGGTGTACGTGCATACCGTTACCGTTATCACCAACAAGAGGTTTAGGCATGAAAGTTGCTGTTTTACCATATGCGTGAGCAATGTTAGCAACCACATATTTTAATTCTAAAACTTCGTCGGCTTTTTTAACTAAAGTGTTAAATTTTGTACCAATTTCACATTGTCCAGCAGTTGCAACTTCGTGATGATGTACTTCAGTTGTTTGACCCATTTCTTCAAGAACGAGACACATAGCTGAGCGCATGTCTTGTAAAGAATCAACTGGAGGAACAGGGAAGTATCCGCCTTTTACGCCAGGACGGTGACCAATGTTGCCGTCTTCATAAGCTTTTTCTGAGTTCCAGCCCGCTTCTTCAGAATCAATTTTGTAAGCACAGCTACCCATGTCTGAATTCCAACGTACATCGTCAAATACGAAAAATTCATTTTCAGGTCCAAAGAATGCATTGTCAGCAATACCTGTAGACTGCATGTAAGCTTCTGCACGGTTTGCGATAGAGCGTGGGTCACGTTCGTAGCCTTGCATATCTTTTGGTTCGATAATGTCGCAACGTAAGATTAAAGTGGCATCGTCAAAAAATGGGTCAAGAACAGCAGTGGAAGGATCTGGCATTAAAATCATGTCTGATTCGTTAATACCTTTCCAGCCAGCAACTGAAGAGCCATCAAACATGTTACCTTCTTCAAAGGTATCTTCATCAATGCTGTGTGCAGGAAAAGTGACATGTTGCTCTTTACCGCGTGTATCACAAAAACGGAAATCAACGAATTGAACATCGTTTTCCTGGATCATTTTAAGAACGTTCTCTACTGACATTTGTTTTGTCTCCGGTGGGGTGTTTTTATTTTAGTTTTAACAAACTTCCATAACCATACCATTTTTTTTATAGCTAATGCTAATAATAAACAAGGTTTTATCCTTGTTTATTAGTTGGTCTTAGAAGCTGGTTGTTACTGGTTGTTAATGGCGCTGTTGTGACTGAGGTGTAAATCTTTTTAAGATAGCTATTTTTGTAAATAATTATAGTTGAATTGTTAAGCAACAAAAATGCCATGAGAAAATGTTGGAGCTATAGGTGGCTGGCTGTGGATTGTAAGAGATGGGGGTATGATGGAATTAACAGTTTTTGATCTATTTTGGTGCACTTGTTCTATTCGGCGCACCATATTGGGTGGCGCAGGTCGGCGCGGGTTAGTTAAAAGTGGGCTGTGGTAGGCGAAAGTAATTGGCATATTAAATGCTATGGTTTGGAGTTGAGAAAGTTTGTTGAGTGAAGTGGAAGGAAGTAGGTCGTTGGGGTGTAGCTCTATTTATATTTGATATGAGTGAATAAAATGACTGGGATAAACTGATTCTGAAATTTTTATTCTAAGCTGGTATGGTTATTCAAAGTAGCTGTAGTTGTTTATAATGACTACGATTACACAGTGGCCTTTATAGGCTTTTATAACATTTCGACGAGGAAAAACATGAAATTAATAACAGCAATAATAAAGCCTTTTAAACTGGATGATGTTAGAGAAGCTTTGTCTGAAATTGGCGTGGCAGGTGTAACGGCAACTGAAGTAAAGGGGTTTGGTCGTCAAAAAGGACATACCGAGCTTTATCGTGGTGCAGAGTATGTTGTTGATTTTTTGCCTAAAGTTAAGTTAGAAATTGCGGTTGTGGAAGATGTTGTCGATCAAGCGGTTGAAACAATCGTTAAAGCGGCAAATACAGGAAAAATTGGTGATGGCAAAATATTTGTCTCAAATCTTGAGCAGGTAATAAGAATTAGAACTGGCGAAACGGGCACAGAAGCAATTTAAATAACAGGCCTCAGCTTATAAA
>WTAG01000323.1 GCA_013139755.1 Methylomarinum sp.
AGAGGTGATACCGCAATATCTAAGTCATTACTTTCTTGAGCTGTATGTAACTTTGAGTTGTTTCCTTGAAGCATATGGTAACCGATAAGAAAAACTAAAATACCACCTGTGATCCGTAATGCGGGAAGCGTTATTCCAAAGAGGTGAAAAATTGATTTACCTAAAACAGAAAATAACAAAATTATAATAAAGGTAACAATTAGAGATTTGGCTGCAACTTTAGTTTGTTTGGATTTGTGCAGACTTCCCGTTAACCCAGCAAATACTGTCGTATTTGCAATCGGGTTCATTATGGCGAAAAAGGCCATAAATACTGTTAATGCATGTTCAAATAATTGACTCATCGTTTCCTGATTTCTTAATAAGCTAACGCTAAGCTCATCTGGTGCGGAAGGATATACGGTGAACTTCAGCAACACGATAAACTTTGAAAATAAACTGCGCTTCCCGCGGACAGGTGGAGCGCCTAGTTAGGCCTTTCCTGCGACCAAACCATATAAACTTTTAAAAAGGGATTGATTCGTCTTTTGCCACTTTATCAGACATTTTTTCCCACTCTGTTTTTTCAGGATATTTGATTTGGTTTTTACTTTTATTCCACCCTAAAACATATGCAGTAGACCAACTATGCTCTGAATATTGATTACTCTCAATATTCAGCATCACCCAACCAAGAGCTAGATAACTATTCGCTTTTTCTGTTGTCTCGGTACGAGCAACTTCAATTATATGTTCATAATCTGATATTTTATTCATACCTATTCTGTTTGCTTATTAAATAAATGGTGCGGAGGAGAGGACTTGCACCTCTCTACGTTTCTCTTAGGTCAGGAAAATACTTTCACACACATCACTCTCTCATTTGGATTGAAAATGTTCTACTATAGCTCCGCAGAAACGCCATCCTGAACCAAACATTTGAATTAACGATTGTATTGCTCATAAGTACCTCCATAATTGCGAACGCACAAATTCCCAACCCAAACAAGATGCTAACATTTGCTTCGATATTTACCTTTAATTCTAAGCCTTTTAAAATATTTCAGGAGCTTTTATTTATAACATATAACACTTGAAATATTTTCATTTATACAACTTTCTTGATAGCCTGACACCGTGGTGACTGGCGATTTTGCCTTGATAATGCTCCGATTTATCGGACGATTATCTAGGTGTTGTGTCCTTTCGAACGCTTGGTTATAAGCGATTTTTTTGTGATGCCATACACGCAAAACATCTATTCTCTTAGGCTGTACTAAATAGCGAATAATATAGTTCGCAACAATTAAATCCCTAATCATTTCAGGGTTTGGTGCTAATTGCACTTCTGTACCTAAGTATGGGAATTGATTTAACTGGTTAATTCCTTTCAATATAGAATTCGCTACACGTTGGGCAGATAATGGGTTTTTTACTTTAATAAATTCCCTCAACCGTGTTAAATCATTAATTGATTCGGGAGTGTACGAAATTTTCATAAACTTGGTGGCTTAAGTTCATTTTCAGTTCCCCAGCTTTCAAGCCAATCATTAACCTTTGATTCTTCAATTAAGTGTTTAGACTTAACAGACTCTATAGTCTCAAGTGTTTCAATCCAGCGATTTTCTTCAAGAGTTCGTCTTGCTAGGAACTCTTTAACTGCTTGATTTATTAGATAGCTTTTACTTCTATCCAATTTTTTGGATAAAACCTCCAAAGGAGTTTCTATTTCAGCTTGTAGTCTAACGCTTGTAACACCCATAACAATTTCTTACTACAATAATTACTTTGTAATACATTGTATTTTTTTGGTTCTTTTATTTCAACAGTAAATATTAAAAATAGTGTTTTTGAGCTTATAACGAGGCTGTAGAAAAACCTCCAGCCATTTTTTTAAATCGAAAATTCGTCTAAAAAACGCGTTTGTACGCGAATTCTAGCTTGGTTGAGCTCTGCCAATTCTATTTGAGGACACTCTCTGCTGCAAATTTTGCCCGTGGAGGTTTTCCTACAGCTTGAACGACCAAATCACTTGACGCTTTTTACGGTCAAGTGGATTTGTTCGTTAGATTTTTTAAAATTTAACTAACTTGAACTGTCACATGCTTACCCGCTCTTTCTAGCATATCTACTAAAGCATCAATGCTAAATTTTTCAGTTTTCCCACGCATAATATCCGATATTCTTGGGCGTGTAACATGCAATAAATTAGATGCATCTTCTTGTTTCAGCTTTTTTTCTTTTATCCATTCACTAATTTGACACATTAGCTGAGCTTTAATTTTTAATTTACTCGCTTCTTCAGCGGTAAATCCTAAATCTTTAAAAACATTCCCATTTTCAGACGTAATATGGGCAATAGAAGTATCAATATTATTCATTATTTAGTCTCACTCTTTATTGCTTTATACCGAGTTTTAGCAATATTAATATCATTTTGATTCGTTTTTTGTGTCTTCTTTTGGAATGCATGAAGCACATAAATTTTCTCTGAAAACTTGGCTACATACATGACTCTAAAAGCTCCACTCTCATCATAAATACGAATCTCTTTAACTCCCGATCCAACTTCTTGGAATGGTTTCCAGTTTTCTGGTTCTAGCCCATTTTGGACTCGGTGAAGTTGATATCCTGCATCTTTTTTCACCTCGTCAGGTAAAGCAAGTAAATCTTTAAGACTTGAGCCGATCCAGTAAATTGGTTTTTCTTTTTCCATACATTAAAATGTATCAAATTATATACACTTAGTCAATTTCACTTTTCTTCATTGCAAATATAGAGAAATCTAACCAGGCTGTAGAAAAACCTCCAGCCATTTTTTTAAATCGAAAATTCGTCTAAAAAACGCGTTTGTACGCGAATTCTAGCTTGGTTGAGCTCTG
>WTAG01000410.1 GCA_013139755.1 Methylomarinum sp.
TTAATTGGTATTGCTGCTGGTGTTATTCCAGCAATAAAAGCGGCACGCTTGCATCCTCTTGATGCTTTGCGGGCTGAATAGAGGTGATAAGGCGAGTCAAACTATTTGTGAGTATTTTCTTCCCTGTATTGATATAGTTTTAGCTGCATGATTTTTATAATTTCTTGCAACCGTCTACGGTTAGTACCAAAATCATAATAGCCAACTCTAGAAGCAGAGCGTAAGTGAATGACTTTTGATTTCAGGTCAATTCGAGCTTCAACATCATCGGAAAAACCAAAAATAGCTGATGTAAATGTAGCTAATAAATAATCAGCTGATTTTTCTTGTATTTCTCCACCTTGCTCATTAATTACCTGTTGTAATAGTGACCATGCAAGTTCAGGCTCAGTATCAGGTAGTTTGATGGGGGCTATCATCAATGCTTCACTGCTTACACAGTTAGGTGAATCAGGACATTTTCTTAATTTCCCTTCAATCAACCCAGATGTATATTCAGAGGCTTGAGATGGGTTGAAGGATAGAAAAAAGATGCAAATAAAGGCAGCTGAAATGTTGGGTTTATAAGTCATGGTTTAGTCCTAGTGGCCAGGAAGAAGAGTAACTACACATTGCAATATTTAAAATATCTCAACAGTTCCAGCACGGTAGGTCCGATTAGCAATAGCGTAATCGGACGCATGATTATTGGTAATAATCTGGGTCCACAAATAATGTGAAGGTACTGGTTAAGAAGGGTTCGTGAAAAGTGTTGCTATCAGTTTAAACCATTTCTTATTAATATGTGGAAGGTGGTGTTTTTTTGAATTGGTGTTATAAATATTGAGATAAGAGTATGGGTAACATACGTCCGATTACGCTATTGCTAATCGGACCTACCGCGCTTTCGATTTTTTCATTTTTCTCTGCACAAGAGTCAAGATCCAACCCCCTGTTTTTCGCGTGAAAAATAGCGACTGCTTTTTCTGCGCTAAATTCTAATCGACTTAATCTGAGGCTCCTTAAAAAACCACATAATAATATTGCAATTAAAAAAATATTTTTTTAATTAGTATCTCACTTGAAAGAGTCGTAAAGTTGTTTATTATTAATTAGGTAATATCGCCCAACCAGCTTAAATTTAAGGTCTGTACTTTTAGTTTTGATTGATTTTGGCAATTGGGTAGTTAGATTGTATCTTGTGGTGCAAAATAACAGACATATTTTATATTGCTCCAATCTTTTTATAATTCACAGTTCGGGACCTGACTTTCTGATTTCTAAAGAAAAAGGCACCAGTCTTAATGCAATTTCATATGGATACCCGACAAAGTACACACGCTCTATACACGATCACTTATCAATGATAAATCAAATTATAGGAATAAAAATGGACGTACTTAAAATCAAACCTTACTTAATTGTAGGGGGGCACAGCAATATTGAAATCAATAAGCGCTATAGCTATGTTTACCAAAAGATGATGTTTAGTTCTTGGAGTAAGCGGAGGTTAACCCTTATTCCTTTTATAATATTGTTGCTTATTATCTCAGGTTGTACTCAAAGTAAAGAAAGTGGTGCTCCAAACGAACTAGCAGTGAATAGCACATCAGATAAGCTAGAAAAGACTGTGCTGGTGAGTCATGAATACGAGATAATAGATGATAAGGCTCAACGACTGAAGGTGTTTCGCAGAGCACCTGACAGGATAGAAAAAAATGAGTCAAATTCTCGGTGTTTATTAAAGCCAGAAACCGGGCATTGTAGGGCTGCTATATCTAAATTTTATTTCGATAACTCATCAAATACATGCGAGGTATTCATTTGGGGAGGGTGTCGCGGAGTGGTTCCATTTGATACGCGCAGTGAGTGTATTAGTGCCTGTATAACGGGTAATAATTCAGAACACATAAATAAATTGGAAAATAGCCTTTCTAGTTGGCATGTTCTTAAGCGTCAAAAGGGGGCTTCATATCAATATGCAACAGAATTTTCTAGTTGGGTTGGTTTTGGCAATGAAACCATTATTTCTGTGAAAAGAGATGTTGTTGTTGAGCGAGAATACCGTTCCTGGAACAACAAGGGGGAAAAAACATTATTTTGGAATGAGTTATCACCAAATGAACTTGGCAAACACAAAGAGGGTGCGCCATTAAAAACGATGGACGAGTTATATGACGATTGTCGTGAAATACTGATAACTAAAGGGAGTGAAAAGAATCGTATTAACCTTAGTTTTAATAAACGAGGAATAATGAGAACTTGTCTTTATACACCAAAATATTGTGCTGATGATTGTAGTTCAGGTGTGCGCATAAAGAGTTTAAGTTTCCAAAAATTAAAATATCAAGCTTGTACCAATGATTGGTTATTACAGGTAGAAAAGGATGTTTTGACAGGCGATGGTCAAGGGCATGGCCCTGACATTGGGTCTTTAGAATGGCGTTCAGTTATTGAGTTCAAATTAGGTATTAGAAATGATCCTAAGGTTCCACCGAAGGAGTCACCACAATGGTGTAACTATATAAATGAAAACTTTATTAATTCAGGTATATAAAGCCATGCTGAGGACTGTTGACATCCCCCAACACTGCACCGAACATAATTTGGAATGATTTGTTGGGTTTCGCTATCGCTCTACCCAACCTACCGAACTGGCTCTCGCAGGAAACAAATAACGAGGCTGTAGAAAAACCTCCAGCCATTTCTTTTAAATCAAATTTTCACTCAACCTCCGCGTTTCTACGTGAACTTTAGCTCGGGTTGATCTCTGCAAATTCTATTTGAGGACTCTCTCCGCTGCAAATTTTGCCTCCAATTTTATACTTGGAGGTTTTCCTACAGCTTGAACCTCTAAAATAACTTGCTGTATTCAGCATCGGGACTACGCAAGAAGATGACTATTTTTAGTAAGATAAACTTTGTATTGGAAGAATTAGGCAAGTTGATTTTTCTCGTTATAACAAAAAAAGTAAAGTTCCGTTACTTCTGTTCTCATGCTCTTCTTCTCTTCTGTAAAATCAGTAGCAGTCGTCCACGCTTCCTTTTTCAGCACTTAACTTGGCAAACATCAGATATCAGCTCTGGCTCTTTCGCTTTTTTCATTTTCCTCTATGCAAGAGTCAAGACCCGACCTTGCGTAGTTCGCATGCAGGGCGGTGAGGGGAGAGCTGGAGAGAAACCGGCTCTTACCTGATTATGCCGAATTTTCGGCTGGTGTAGCGTTTTGTTTCCGCGTCAGGTTTGCTCTTTTGCTCTAAAGAAGTACAGCATTAAGTCTCAACTGCAAAGCGAGACGATAACGCCAAATTCAGTGGCCGCTGGCAGATGTACGATGAACTCTGAAAATACACTGAACTTTGATAAAAAATGACCTCTAAAAAAACTGCGCTGCCAGCGGTCGACTGGA
Organism: Methylomarinum sp.; assembly: GCA_013139755.1. Next base: position 3,389 of record WTAG01000410.1, read on the forward strand.
ATTTTTTGTTAGATATTGCTAAACTTTGTTCATACAACTGTAATAACATAACAGGTTCCAATCATGATAAAAGTAAAAGTTACTCCTATTGGAAACTCCATGGGCATTGTACTCCCCAAAGAAGCTCTAACAAAACTCAAAACTGGAAAAGGTGAAACATTATATTTAGTTGATTCCCCAGAAGGTTTCATGCTTACACCTTATCAACAAAATTTTGAAAAACAAATGGAAGCTGCTGAAAAAGTAATGAAGAAATACCGTAATGCCCTACATGAGCTTGCAAAATGAAAGAGCCGACTTGGGTTTTACGGGATGTTGCCGCCGCCGTTCAGCAAATGCTATTATCTGAGCATGGTGGGCTTTCAGGAATACGAGATGAAGCTTTACTTGATTCAGCTTTGTTTCGTCCTCAAAACCTTTTTGCCTATAGAGAGTCAGTATCAATTTTTGATTTAGCAGCTTCATACAGCTATGGGCTAGCACTCAACCATCCATTTATTGACGGAAATAAAAGAGTGGCACTCACAGTTTCAGCTATTTTTTTAGAAATTAATGGCTACTCTCTTAATGCTACAGAAGCAGAAGCAGTTATTACTTTTGAACATTTAGCCTCAGGAAAATTAACTGAGAAACAACTTTCTGCTTGGTTCCATGACTTTACCCAACATTCCTAGAATTTATTTTCCTTGAGGCAATACCATTGGCACTTTAAATTTAATTCTGGATTCGGAACTTTTAGTTTCCGTTGAACTTCCTTTAGCACCAAAACCAATTGAACCAACAGATATACCACCTTTAGCAGATGCTTCAGTTCCTTCTTGCGCGTGAACAGAAACATCAAACTCTATAGCTTGTACCGAATCTAAAAAGGTATGTTTACTATCTTCAGTATGAAGGTAGCCAAAATGCTTGGCATTTCCTGAGTCATCAACTTGAACATTTTTGGGCTTAACCATAGCAGTTGAGTCTTGTAACTCTGAACCAGCCTCTTCGATTCCTTTTGCAACCTGAACTAACGTTTCTCTAATAAAGTCTTTTAATTCCATATATTATTCCAATTTAATATCTAACCATGAAATAACTTGCTGTGTTCTACGTCACGCCCTACGCAGGGCACTATATTTTTTTCACCGCGATAAACTTCGCATAAGAAGAACAAGGCAAGTTGATTGACAAGTTATAATAATTTAAAGCTATCGTGGGTTTTATTTCCATGATTCTCTGCTTTTATTTCACATGTATCATTGAAGTGGTATAAATGAAAATGGAGCTTTTCAGCTCCATTAAAAAAAATATAAACCAAATATTTTTAATACTAAAGCCTATAAAAATGTTCAGTACTTTCTTTGCGGTATAAGTTTGAAATAGAGTGCGAAAGCGAAAACCCCTTTGAAATTAAGAATGGTGATAATCTTTCATTTCGCTCATCAGGAACAGTAATTAAAGTATCTGAGGAATCCAATGTAGACAAAGCTAAGTCCATTAACTGATCCCCCACAGTTTGGTTTCTGTGAGAGGGAACAACATAGAATGTACATATTTTACTTTCTTGTTGTGTTTTCTTTAAAAGAGCTGTTCCTATAATTTGATCACCGTCGTTAGCTATCAAAATTTGTCTTTCACCAGAAGGTAAATTCCGTCGAAAAGTAAAATTAATCCATGAGTTAAAAGTAGGGTACAAGGGGGCAACGTCTGAGAGTAGCTCTTTTAACAAGGAAAATTTAATGTCATTGCAAACAGCTACGCCAAGGGACGGTTTTATTACTATATTAGCTCTTTTCATCAAGTCCTCTCTTATTGTCGTGTTTACGCTTAAGTATCTAGTGATAATGTTTTTTGGTCTGGGTCGTTAAATTCAGGTCAATCTTCTATGCATTCTACATTATTTTCAGATATTTTCCAGAGCCATGTCGACAAATGACTTCCACAAGCCCCCAAAAGTACTATAAAAATAATAGCCAATAATATGTCCCGTTTTCTAACATGTCTTCTTGTGAATTTAGCGAATGCTGAAAAATGATCTATATTAGTAGTACTAGTGGCACCGCCCCCCTTCCAATGATAAATTAACATTTGATCGGGTGTTTTCTTTTCAGTGGTATCTTTTAAATATAAGTAGTTATCCCACAAATCTTTTTCTAAAATACGACAGCGATGAAAATCATCATGAGACATTTTAAACTCAGAATCAGCTTCCCGTATTAAGAAAAAATGTATCGCTAAAATATGAGAATCTAATTGAAGCTTGCTTTGTATTTTTTTTGGTAGGTTTCGAGCTTCATTAACTCTAAAGTCAACCATTTCAACCTTTTCAAAGTGATTCGTAATCCATGAATCCTTGGGCTTGTATAAATGTGAGATACTTTTTTTACCCTCTTCGTTTAATTCTATTCTAAATCTAAAATAACCGTGTGTAGGGATATCCTCTTTATTGGTGGTCGAATTTTTTATGTTTAGTAAGTCAGCAGGAAAGCAGATGGTGGTTCCTTTTTTTGCATCTCCTTCGTCTAATGGTTTGATCTGTACTCCACCAGGGGACTTAGGTTCTTCTTTTAAGATTTGAGAGAAAAATCTAAGTGAATCACCCTTAGAAAAAGTAATGTCATGGATATCATTATCAACTGTTGCGTTGTTCTTTACAGTGCTGTTAAAAATGGCTGAAAGTAATTCGTCATGACTACAAACTTTTTCTCCTAATTCGGCTACGTACCCAATTTTTTGTGTATCAAAGGGTAAATAAAAATTAATAGACTTATAAGCTCCTTCCATGGATAATTTTACACCTATATCCAGATATTCGACTTGACTGGAGTCCAGTGACCAGTAGTTAAAATGAAGTTCTATTTTAGGATTCCCACTTGGCTCATCGAGCCAAAAAGCTAAACTTCTTGCCACTATTTATTCTCCACTAAGGTGCGGTAAATGAAACATATTATATTAAGCATTAAACCATCATTCTCAAATGAAATATATAACGGGCAGAAGAAAGTAGAGCTTAGGAAAAAAATTGGACATTTATTTACCACAAATAATCTAATTTATATTTACAGTTCAGCCCCAGAACAAAAAATATCAGGACATGCATTGATTAAAAAAGTTTCTGAAATGCCAATAAGTGATATTAAAGCTCAAGTTATTAGTTTAGCCTGTATTTCAGAAACTGCATTTGATGATTACTACAAAGGTCATAGCACAGGGTTTGTAATTTGGTTAAAAGATATAGTGAAATATGAAGATCCATTACCGCTAGAAAAACTAAAAAATGAAGGATTCTCTGCTCCTCAATCTTTTTGTTATGTTAGTGATAGAATTGGTAGGTTGCTGAGGGACAGTAAATGAAAATAGGCATTTTTGGAATTTCAGGAGCAGGCAAGAGTTTTTTTGTATCTAAAATTTGCTCAAAAAACACTGGTTTTATTGGTACTAAAGCCTCAAAAATTATAGCTCAGGCTTCAAATAAAATATTATTACATGAACTGACCTTAAAACAGGTTGATAGTAATCAACTTGCACTAATTAATGGCTTCAAATATTTTTACGATAAAAATAAAAATAAAAATAAAAATATAATAATTGAATTACACAATCTCATTGAAACCCCTACTGGAATAGTAGAAATTGATGATTATGTTATAGATAGCCTGAATTTAGATGTCGCGTGTTTTTTATTTATACCCCCAGAAATAATTTTTAACCAGCGACTCAATGATATAAGTAGAGTTAGGGCAACTATGTCTATTTGTGGATTGAAAGAATTGCAAGATAGGTCTTTATCCAAATTTAATTCCACATTCACTAGAGAAAATATACCTTTTATTAAGCTGACCGAAAGTAATCTTAAGCCCTTTCTATCGTTTGTCAGGGAGCTTGAAGTTAAAAGAGAGTCTTCAAATAACTGAGAAAAAGAATCTCTTTCTAGCAGGTAATATTTTAATCTACCTGTACTGATCAAGTTTTTAAGTCGCTTTTGTCATTTCTCTGCTCTTCGCTTTTTCAATAACGCTGTAGTCATCTGAACTTCTTTTTTCAGCACTCAACTTTGCAAACATCAAAATTTCGCTTTTTCTCTTTCTAAATTCCTTGGCATTCTATTGAGCTTACTTTATCTGCATCCAGCTTGGCAAACATCAAGACTCGCTTTTACTTTTTCGCAGGCTTATATCCTCCACATCCGCATTAACTTTTTCACATCAAACCTTGATTCACAGCACTCAACTTCTGCTCTTTCAACAATAGATTTCCTTTCTGCTGATTGCTCTCAAAAAAAGAAAATAACCATGAAATAACTATTGGCGGCTTTATCGCCATATAGTTGATCGACAAGTTATAAGAATTTTAAAGCTGTCACAGGGTTTAAACTCCGCGACGCTTTTCATTGCCTTGGTCGGTAGACATTATATATCTGTATCTATTCCTTCATTATCGCTATCACTCAGAGAAATAGAATCAAAGTTCCAGCGCACAAAATGATCTAATAATTCAATGCTCACTTCACTCCGCCTCATCGCTGGGTAAACTGTTTCAAATATTTCGTTGGTTTCTTCTTCTAAATAAGGGCAATTTAAGCCTTCAATGGCATGAATACCTTCAAGTATCCGCTCCATTTTTTCAGCTAAAATATCGTAGGTTTCTACGGAGGAGCTATGACGGTGTAGAGCAAAGAGTCTTACTGTGTAATTTTCTGACTCTTCATAGCTGTCTAAATTAAGATAAAGACTGCCCGCGTGTTCTAACCCTTCATCAAATATATTGTTTTCAATTAATGGCCTGATTTTATTATTGAAACTGTCGGGTAATGCTACACGCATATAACGGTTAGCTCGCCATCTTGCTAATGTTTCACAGCTTGATTTGGCTAATTGTTTTGGCTGTGTCGCGTGTATCGTAATTTGAGCAAGAAAGTCTTGCTTATTTATTTGCAGTATTTTTGAGGCTTCGGCTTTGTACCAAAAATTGTCTGATAATTCTAATTCAAGATTGCGAGTGCTTCTAGCATCAAGGTTCAGAAAATAAGGTGGTTTAGGTGTGTTTCCTTTTTTTCTTCGTGCAATAACAAACTCAAGTGTTGTTTCTGTCAGGTTCTTAGCAGCAATGTCACAGTTTTGGGAAAGGAGTATTAATGCATTACGTTTGTCAGTTAACTGTTTTTCTATATCTTCGGATAGAGTCTTACTACCTGCCCAACAAAATTGGAAAAAACCAGCAGGCAAGGATTTACAAAACAGGTATGTTCCTTGTACCCAGCCTTGGCTAAATAATTCGATACCTACTGATTCGTTCATACCGCATTTGGTCTATTTAAAAATTCTTCCTGTTTGGTAATGTGTTTTGGTAGTGTCGGTTGTGATTGCTTATTAATACGTTTGGCTATGGCTTTAGAAAACATAGCGACTTGTTCCAAATTAATATTTTCACTTGTCAGAATATCAAATAAGCGTTTATTCGCAATTCGTACCGTCAATGTACTCGCACCTAATTTATATGGGCAATTTGAACTAATGATATTTAAGGCTTCATTAACTTGTTTAGCACGGCTTTCTGTTTCTTGTTGTGGCTTTTGTTTGGAATTATTTAATAAATTGTATAAGTTTTGCCGACTGGTTAAAAATACTTTGGCTAAGTGTTGCTTACTTAACCCTAATATTTTTTCTGCCTGTTGAATTACATCACCTACTGTTAAGCTATCGGTTTGTTGAGCAATAGGAAAATAGCTGCTGGGAGTCTCAGACGTAAGGCTATTCTCACTCAACTGAGGTAAGAAGTAGATTGTTATATTTTCATTAGTTCCCGTTGTTGCAATGGCAGGCATTCCATTAAGAGCTAGAGCAGCAATTCCACAGGCTGTTGAAATTTGTTTATTATTCATTGGCTACCTCCCATTCTTGTTTTGCTCCCTCTGTAATAACGTTCCAAAAAAATTGACTGGATAAAGTATATAAACTATCAAGTTGTTCCATTATTGTATTTGTTTGTAACTTTAAATCCTCAGAAAAATCTATTCGATGGTCTGTGCTCAGTATGCCGTAATTTTGGGTCGGATGATATTTTTCAAGATAAGGGTTTAATATTAAAACAGCTTGTTGATCTGATTCCAACATGTCAGCAGGCAACCATCGACCAGGGAAGCCTGTTATATCTGCCTTAACCTCTTCAGTCGTAATTGCCATAAATTGATTTTCACCTGTTTTAGCAATAGATTGTGAAATCCCTACTGTTTCAGCAGAAAAGCTGGGGTGAAATGGCAATAAACTTGGATCTATATAGTCGCTTAATTCCTTTTCCTGGCAAGGAAGTATTACATCAATATAGCGTAAACTGGCTTGTTTTATTAAGACATTCTTTAAATCATTTAGATGGGCGGTAAATACAGTTAAAATATTTTTTATATCATTACTATATGTATCATAGTTTCGGTATTGGGTGTTTTTTATGGTTAAACGATTGTGAATAAGCTCAACTGATTGGGTTTTATTGAAACCACGAAAAACCAAACGTTTAGAATTGCTTTTATGTTGCTTTAATTCACCGTAACCATCACCTGCGCCCTCTAGCTTAAATTGAAAGCCAATTTCAACAACCTCACTATCAATTTTCTCGACAAAGCCTAGTTTAATCATAGCTTTGTGCAAATTTTCTAGCTCTTGCTCTGTACCTAACTCAAGGGAAGGTAAATTACTAAAATGGATTTGTGCTTGTACCAAGACAAGAGGGGCTTTTATTAGTCGTTTTTTTGTCATTTGCTCTAACCATAGACTAAGTTAGTGTGTTTTTATAGTATTATTTTACAGTTTATTTGACATGTTTGTCATAAAAAAACCTATAAAGTTCCTTACTATTTTTATAACACTATGATAAAGCCAGTTTATGCTCTATTTCTCTTCACTTTTTCAATAGCGTGGTAGTCGTCTGTATTTCCTTTTCTGCGCTCAGCTTGGTAAACATCAGAATTTCGCTTTTGCTCTTTCCAAAGCCTTTGGCATACTGTCGAACTTATTTTCTCCACTCCAAACTTGGCAAACATCGAAACTCGCTTTTTCTTTTTCGCTTTTTCCTAATTTCCACTATAAATTTTGAAAAAGCAACACCCTTTTTTTTACGTCAAACCCTGCTTTTTCACAGAGTTATGTTCATCGCATCGAGCTTACTTTTTTTCAAATCAAACTGGCTTCACAGCCCTTTCCCTCCTAAGAACCGTACTTGCGAGTTTCCCAGCATACGGCTCAAGCCCTTTAAAAGCCGAGTATTTTCGACCCGCCCGCTCATTTCTTATTAGAGGTCATATTACCCTCTAATCAAGGCTCTTTCCAGTGTTGTACTTGCTAAAAATAAACGATCATAGTTTCGTGTGCGACATTGTTTCTCTGCTCGGTCTTTAAAGTACTCCCGATAGGCAGAGTCATAAGGGTTCGCGTCTCCACGAACTTTAACGTGGTAACGAATAGGCACATCGGCCATCCGAAATAACCCTAGCCATTGTCGCTTCCCTTGTTTATTGACCACAAACGTACCGAAATTACTTCGCCCTTCTATGCGAGAGCGATAACGGTGTATTATCCATGCATTGGTTTTGTTTCGGTGACGACATCGCAACCAGCGTTGCACTCCGAAGTATATATCATTATCCA
>WTAG01000091.1 GCA_013139755.1 Methylomarinum sp.
TAGAGTCATTCATAAGGCTGAAAAACAATCGGCTATAGTATGTACTTAGTATTGATCTTTAAATTATATTGTTCAACCTTTTTTATTGCGAATGTTACAGGCCGAATGATGTTTGATAATTAATATAGGCATTGTAAGCTGCCAGCACCGCCAAAACGATAAAAATAGCGCCACTTATTTTATGGAAAAGGGATATAGGGAATTTTTTTAATACCTTTTTGCCTATGATTATGCCCAGTAATGATGACATGACTAAAGCAAGCGTTGCTCCAACCCATACTGCAATGGGAGAATAAGTACTACTTAAGGCGACGACGGCTAACTGTGTTTTATCACCAAATTCTGCAACGGTAATTAATAGAAAGGTTGTAAAAAAAATATGATGGCTATTTTTTTTAATGATATTTTCTTGATCTTCCAAATTATCATCATGATTAAATATAGAATGTAGACCGTAGGTGGCAAATAATACAGCCACTGATGCTGAAATAATGTAGCTTGGTAACCAACTTGAAATGGTAGCGCCAAAAATAACGGCAAGGCTATTTAATAATGCAAATGCTGCTGTTGCACCTAAAAGCACTGGTGTTGCTCTGTGTCGGGCAGCTAGTGACATACAAACTAATTGGCTTTTATCACCAATCTCAGCGGCGATAATAAGCATAAAACTGGTGCTGGCTGGTATTGATAATTCTATTAGTAATGGTATGTTAAGCAGGCTTTGTAAGTGTTGTAGCGTGTAATTCATGTGTGTTGATGGGTCGACTCTAAGTAGTTAAGAAAGTATATTGTCTAGTGTCATCATAATGATAAAACCAGCCATTAGAGAAAATGTTGCGTAACGAGAGCGACCTTTAGAATGTGTTTCTGGAATGATTTCTTCACTGATAACAAATAACATTGCACCTGCCGCAAAGCCCATTGCAATGGGTAGCACTGAAGAAAATACTGACACCATGGTGATGCCTAGTAAGCCCCCAACGGGTTCAACTAAGCCAGTGAGTGTTGCAATGCCAACGGCTTTCCATTTGTTATAACCTAAGCCAACAAGTGGTAAAGCAACTGCCAGTCCTTCAGGAATATTTTGTAAGGCAATGGCAATCGCCAAAACAATACCATTTTTCATATCACCTGAGCCAAAGCTGACACCCACAGTCATGCCTTCTGGGAAATTATGTATAGTGATGGCAATAATAAACAACCATATTTTTTGTAGCGAATCTGTATTAGCGTTGGGGGGTACAGCATCAAAGTGTAAGTGAGGCAAGTGTTTGTCTGCAAAATGTAAAAAACATGCACCAATAAGCATGCCTGCAGAAACGAACCATAGCCCTTTACCTGGCCACATCTGATTTCCATAATCAATTCCAGGGACTAATAATGAAAAAGCAGTTGCCGCAAGCATCACCCCTGCCGCTCCACCTAGTAAACTGTTAAATAACTTATTAGATATTTCTTTAAAAAATAGTGCAGGTAATGCGCCTAATCCTGTTGCTAACCCTGCTAGAATGCTGGCAAGAAAACCGATGACCACTATTTTTCCGAACAGTAAATACAAAAGCCCAAAGAGTAATAGTTGGGAAAATAAAAAAATCCCAGCAATAGTCGCCCACCGTTGTATGGGAGGCATGGACATGATTTTTTGATAATTTTGATTGGATTGAATATGCGAATATTGGGTGTTTAGGTATGCCTGAATATTTGCCATTGAATTACCTGTCTTGTTTATAAAAAATACTATTTATCATTATATACTTCGGGACGTTAGAGTTGCTGGTTTTATTATGCTCGGGAAAAAATCCTTTTTTGTCCGTACCAGTGTTCTCAGTGGGTCAAATTAACTATCATAAGCATTAATGTTTTATTAACACGAGTGTGAAATGAAAAAAGTTGTACAAAGTGTTTTTCCTTTGTTGTATTTAATAGCGGGAAGCGCGCTAGCTATTGAAAATAAATCGGTTGTTTTAGAAGATGTTGAAGTGTTTGGGGTAACACCTTTATCAGGCAGAGGCTTATCTTTAGATAAGATTCCAGCGAATGTACAAACTGTTTCATCTGAGCAATTGCAAGATGCGCAAAGTACCTCTTTAGCCGAATATATGAACCGTTATATGGGGAGTGTGCATATTAATGAAGCACAAAATAACCCTTTGCAACCCGATGTTTATTATCGTGGTTTTGTTGCCTCGCCATTATTAGGCCTGCCTCAAGGCTTGTCTGTTTATCTTAATGGTGTGCGATTTAATGAGCCGTTTGGTGATTCGGTAAATTGGGATTTAATTCCTCAAGGTGCTATTGATAGCATGAGTTTGATGCCTGGTTCTAATCCTTTGTTTGGTCTCAATACATTAGGCGGTGCAATTTCCTTAAAAACTAAAACGGGTTTTTCTGCACCGGGACATCAACTGGAGGTTTCTGGTGGTTCTTGGGAGCGTCATTCAGAAGAGTTAACTAGTGGATGGAACAATGGAACCTGGGGATATTTTATTGATCTGCATCATTTTGAAGAAGAAGGTTGGAGAGACTTTTCACCGACAGAGGCAAATCAGGTATTTGGTACTTTAAGCTGGCGTGGGGAGCGATCTAGCCTGGATTTAACTTTAGGTGCCAATGATAATAATATGAAAGGAAATGGCGCTGTACCTATTCAGCTACATGAACAACAACGTAAGGCTATATTTACCCACCCTGATCAAACTGTGACTCGTATGTTCTTCTCTGAATTAGAAGGGGAGTTTGATGTAACGGATACATTACAACTAAGTGCTAATGCCTATTTTCGTCAGAATCGAATTAAGTCATTTAATGGTGATGATAGTGATTTTGATGATTGTCTTTTTGGGGGAAATGCAGGGCTTTTATGTGAAGAACCAGAAAATGATCCAGGTGAAGAAGTTGTCGCAGATGTGAATGGAAATAATGTTCTGGCTGCTGACGCTGTAGTAGGGGCAACCAATAACACCAGCCAAACTCACATGCGCAGTGCAGGCGGTACTATTCAATCAATGTTTACTGAAGATCTGTTTGGACATGAAAATAATTTTATTTTTGGTGCTGCTTATGATCATGCTGATGTACATTTTGAATCAGATACCGAATTGGCGCAGTTAACAGATAGCAGAGGAACTATTGGCAGTGGTATTTTGGTTGAAGAAGCGCGTGTACGGTTGAATACAATAACAGAAACTTATGGCTTTTATTTTAGTGATAGTCTTTCTGTAACTGATGATCTAACTGTTACTTTTGCAGGTCGTTATAACCACACCAGTATTACTTTACAAAACCAGTATATAAATGGTGAAGATAAGCTGAGTGGACATCATAATTTTGATCGCTTTAATCCATCGGCAGGATTTACATATCAGATGCTGGATAACGTCGGTATGTACGGAAGCTATAGTGAGTCAGCTAGAGTGCCGACACCAATGGAACTCAGTTGTGCTGATGAAAATGACCCTTGTAAATTACCCAATGCTTTTGTTGCAGACCCTCCATTAGCACAGGTTGTTGCCAAAACCTGGGAAGGCGGGTTTAGAGGTAATTTAAACGAGTTTATGAGTAAAGGTGATTTTAACTGGAATGCAGGCTTTTTTCACACCACTAATCATAATGATATTATTTTTAATCGTGGTGGTGGCAGTATTAGTGAAGGTTTTTTTAGTAATGTCGGACAAACCGTACGTTACGGTGTCGAGACTGGCCTGAGTGTCAATATGCCTCAATTATTCAGTGAGATTGATGATTGGCATTTTTCAAGCAATTACACCTACTTGAATGCGCGTTTTCAGGATGGTTTTACTATTCAAAATCCTTTGGATAATACGCAAGCAGCTGCTGTAGAGCAAGGTGATCGTATTCCTGGGTTGCCCGAGCATATCTATAAAGCAACGCTAGGTGTAGATCTATGGCAACGTTGGTCTTTAGCTGTTGATGCACAATACAGTGGAGAACAGTTTTTTAGAGGCGATGAAGCAAACATTACGGCGCCTTTAGGTGGATATTGGGTATTTAATGCCAGTACCGAAGTAAAAATTAATGAGCATGTTGCTCTCTTCGGCAGGGTCAATAATGTTTTTGATCGAGATTATAAAACTTTTGGTGTTTATGGCGAAGCGGATGAGGTGCTGGGCGCTGATTTTGATAATGGACGTTTTGTTTCCCCTGGAGCACCAAGAGCTGGCTGGATAGGTATCCGTCTTTCAATGTAAGTTAAAGGATTGTCCTGGGTGTAAGTAAAAAGCGGATTGAAATCTGCTTTTTTATCTAGAGTTTATGTATTTTGCAAGGTGATGTCTGGAAACTGCATGTGCTTTTCTAGCAGACATAAAAAAGCCCGCATAAAGCGGGCTCGCGTTCGTTTTACTATTGTTGTTATTGTTTTGTATAACGCTTACGCCTTTTTGGCAAGTAAACCAAGCAGTTACTAATCAATTCTTTTTATTATTATATTAGCCTTATAGGCCGCTTTCCCCCTCATTAAACAACATAAAATGTTGAGCGCTTCCTTTAGCTGGAGTGCAGTTTATATCAAAAAAAACTTAGGTGTCCATCAAAAAAAACGATTTTAAGAAAAAAAAAGGCTGCTTTAAAAAACCCACAGTAAATACAGGGGTTTGCAAATTATTAGATTATTCTAATATTGTTTTAAGTAGGCAATTGCTGACTATTTATTTAATTGACGTTGTTTTTCTTCATTAATAAAAAAACTTAAGCGTTCATTAAGTATGGCTTGAAGATAAAAGTTTATATCTTTGGCTTTTTTAGCTAGATTGATTTGTAATATGGCAAATTTAGTTTGTCCAATAGCATAATAATATTCGGCTATGTAGCGGTGTGATTCAGCGGGTTGATTGAGTTCGGCATAGGTCTCAGCCAGTAACTCAAAATATAAAGGTTGCTGTTTCATTTGATAGGGGAGTGATTGCAAAATTGCTTTTGCTTTTTTTGGTCGTTTTGCCTTTAGTAGAGTGGATATATACTCAGTTTTAAGCGCATTATTACTAGGGAAATGGTTAAGACCTTGTTTAAACAGTTTAAGTGCTTTTTCATACTGTTGAGCTTCTAATGCTGTTTTTGCTAAGGCATAAGCATAATGCGGTTGCTCAGGATATTGTGTCGCTAATTGTTGAAAAATGCTTTCAGCAGCAAGATAGTTCAGGGATTCAAGTTGAATAAGAGCGATGCCGTAACGGGCTATGGCTTGTTGTTCTTTGGTACCCAGGTGCTCCCGGCTTTTAAAATAATCTAATGCTATCTTTTTATTTTTAGCTGTAATCACTCTAAGTTTTGCTTTTGTAAATAAATAGCCTTGTGAGTCTGGATATTGTTTGTAAGGGTATTTATTTGAACGACCGCGGGTGTCAGAAATACGCGAGGCAGAAACTGGGTGGGTACGTAAAAATTCAGGAATACCTTGGCCATAATATCGGCTGGATTGTTGTAGTCGTTCAAAGAAAACTGGCATACTTCTTGGGTTGTAATCAGAGTCGGCTAAGGTTTTCATGCCAACACGATCAGCCTCTTTTTCATTATCACGGGTAAAATCAATTTGAAATTGGATACTGCCTGCTTGTATAGCAATTAAAGCGGCTTGTCCTAGGGCCGGTGATTGAGTACCCAATAAAATGGCGGCTAAAGTTGCAGCGGCAGTGGGTATGGATAACTTGCTGGCCGCCTCAAAGGCTCTGTATAAATGGCGTTGGGTAACATGAGCCACCTCGTGTGCCATGACTGATGCCAGCTCACTTTCTGATTCCGTTAATAGTATTAACCCCGAATTTACCCCGATATATCCTCCAGGGCCTGCAAAGGCATTGATTTGATTATCTAAGACCACAAAAAAATGAAAAGGATTAGATGGTAAGTCACTATTGGCAACCAATTGCTTGCCTATGGATTGAATGTATTGCTGTATTTCGGTATCCTGATTAATCTTGATTTTTGCGTGTAAGCTTCTAAAAAAAGCATCGCCTAATTCTTGCTCTTGGGCTGGTGATATTAAGGTACCTGATGAATCACCCATATCAGGCAATTGAATTTTATTTATCTCAACAGCATGTTGTTGAACTGAGAAAATAGATAATGTAAGAAAAAGAATAATATTTCTGGATTTAAAATGCATGCTACCAAGACAAGGAAAGGTTTTTTTGGTTCATCATACATTTAAAAAGTCGAAAGTCGAAAGTCGAAAGTCGAAAGTCGAAAGTCGAAAGTCGAAAGTCGAAAGTCGAAAGTCGAAAGTCGAAAGTCGAAAGTCGAAATTAATTTATTTATCATAAAAATAATAACATATT
>WTAG01000048.1 GCA_013139755.1 Methylomarinum sp.
ATATCACCACTTTTATAGGTGTGATACAGTTTGGCCTGATTTTCAATTTTTGCTAATTCAATACGTGTTTTATCGGCAAGGCTAAAAAAATCATCTAATGCAAAATTTTCAATTAAATCGATATCAAATTTAAACCATTCGGAAAGAGAATCTTTATTACTGACTGCGGGTGTTGAGTTTGCTGCATGTTCTATATCACGCATTAGAAAATCAGCAACTTGATTGATTTCCTCCTGAGTTAATCCGCCCAGCTCACTGGTTTTTTCTTTGGCAATATCCATCGCATCGGCAACAGAGTGCAGAGTATCATCCATTATTTCGTATAAATGCTCCATAAGGTCGTTATAGGCTTTGACAAATTTATTATCACTCATAGGTTTCTCCTTAAAATACACTTTAGATTTAAGCGTCTGTACTGTATTCTAACGCTTTTGAACGCAAAAAGACGAGTAGGATGGAAGAAAATTACACGCCATTGGCAATTGAACAAACAGCTCAAGATAATTGGGAAGAATCTGGTGTGTTTAATGTCACTGAAGAGGCTGATAAAGAGAAGTATTATTGTTTGTCGATGTTTCCTTATCCCAGTGGGAAATTACACATGGGACACGTGCGTAACTATACGATAGGCGATGTAATCAGTCGTTTTCAGCGTATGCTAGGTAAAAATGTCATGCAACCTATGGGTTGGGATGCCTTTGGATTGCCAGCAGAAAATGCGGCAATGCAAAATAATGTGCATCCAGCCGATTGGACCTATAGCAATATTGACTATATGCGTGACCAGCTTAAACGCTTGGGTTTTGGTTACGATTGGAATAGAGAACTTGCAACTTGTGATCCAAGTTATTACCGTTGGGAGCAATGGTTTTTTCTTAAATTATTAGAAAAAGATCTGGTTTATAAAAAAACCTCACCGGTTAACTGGTGTCCTAATGATAAGACCGTGTTAGCCAATGAGCAGGTGATTGATGGTTGTTGCTGGCGTTGTGATACCAGTGTTGAGAAGAAAGAAATCTCACAATGGTTCGTAAGAATTACAGCTTATGCTGATGAATTATTACAGGATCTAGATAAACTGGATGGTTGGCCTGAGCAAGTAAAAACTATGCAGGCAAACTGGATAGGGCGTTCTGAAGGTGTGGAAATGGATTTTGCGGTTGCTGAGCAAGCCGATCCTATTCGAATCTATACCACGCGTCCAGATACCTTAATGGGTGTGACTTATTTAGCTGTTGCTGCTGAACATCCTGTGGCTATTGCTGCATCAAAAGGTAATGCAGAAATATCGGCATTCCTAGATGAATGCAAAGTCATGGAAACATCGGAAGCAGCGATGGAAACCATGGAAAAGCGTGGTGTAGACTCTGGGGTTAAAGCGATTCATCCTATTACGGGCGAACAAGTACCTGTCTGGATTGCTAACTTTGTATTGATGGGCTACGGCACAGGTGCTGTCATGTCTGTACCTGCTCATGATCAACGTGATTATGAGTTTGCTAACAAATATGGTATTGCAATTAAGCAAGTTATTTTCTCAGCAGATGGTGAAGATATCGATGTGTCTGAGCAAGCTTATACAGCTAAAGGTGTACTGAAAAATTCGGCTGAATTTGATGGTTTAAACTCTGGGGATGCTTTTACTGCGATTGCCGAAAAATTAGAAGCCGATAATAAAGGTGAGCGCAAAACCAATTTCCGTTTACGTGACTGGGGTGTTTCAAGACAGCGTTATTGGGGCGCACCGGTACCGGTTATTTATTGTGATGATTGCGGCACTGTACCTGTTCCAGAAGCAGACTTGCCAGTTGAATTGCCTAAAGAAGATGTGGTTTTAGATGGTTCTCAATCACCTTTAGCGGCTCATCCTACTTTCCCTCATGTGGATTGTCCTAGCTGTGGTAAAGCGGCAAGAAGAGAAACCGATACCTTTGATACCTTTATGGAATCATCATGGTATTTTGCGCGTTATGCGGGTAAAAGTGATAAAAGCATGCTGTCTGAAAGTGTTAATCATTGGTTGCCAGTTGATCACTATATCGGCGGTATTGAACATGCAATTTTACATTTATTGTATGCCCGTTTTTATACCAAATTACTACGCGATGAAGGTTTAGTGACTTGTGATGAACCCTTTAAACGCTTATTGACTCAAGGCATGGTGTTAAAAGATGGCGTTAAAATGTCTAAATCGAAAGGTAATACGGTTGATCCTCAAGGCTTGATCAATCAATATGGTGCTGACACGGTGCGTATGTTTACCATGTTTGCTGCGCCACCTGAGCAGTCTTTAGAATGGTCGGATAGCGGTGTCGAAGGTGCTTATCGTTTCTTAAAACGTTTGTGGCGTCAGGTTTATTTGCATGTTGATCAAAATGATGCGATTCCTGCTATGGATAAATCATCATTAACGGATGATCAAAAAGCCATACGTCGTCAGTTACATTTAGCATTGAAAAAAACTACAGATGATTATGGTCGCCGGTATATGTTTAATACGGTGATTGCGGCTAATATGGAACTGGTTAATACCTTATCTAAATTTACTGATGACTCAGATAATGCCAAAGCCGTACGTCATGAAGTATTAGAAGTGATTGCATTAATGCTTGCACCGATTACCCCACATATTTGTAAACAAATATGGCAAGAATTGGGTCATGAAGGCGATATTGTGATTGCATCTTGGCCAGAGGTGGATGAATCTGCGCTAGAGCAAGATGCTATTAAAATGATGATTCAAGTGAATGGTAAATTGCGTGGTGATATTTTAGTACCTGTATCAGCAAGTAAAGATGACATAGAGAAAATGGCTTTAGCTGATGAGCATGTAATGCGTTTTATTGATGGTAAACAGCTTAAAAAGGTGATTGTAGTACCTAAGCGATTGGTTAATATTGTTGTTTAGATCAATGTAAGAAATACGTAGGATGGGCAAAGCGAAAGCGTGCCCATCATTTTATGGTGATAGGGTGAGTAAGAAAGGAATATTTACTCACTTCTTTAAAATTTATTGACGAAATTATCGAGTTATAGCCTGCTATTTAATGGGTTATAGAATGAGAAAACTATGCTTAGGATTAAAAACACCTTTCTATTAATAACTGTTTTGTTTATTTCAGCTTGTGGCTATCATTTGCGGGGAAGTATTGATTTACCTGAAGAGTTAAAGCGTATTTATATGCAAGGTGCTTCTGCTCAATTAAATAAAATAATGCAGAAAACTTTAAAATCTTCGGGTGGCAAGCTTGTAGATAAGGTTCAGCAAGCTGGGATAGTTGTAGCGGTTGTTAAAGAAAAAATGGATAGGCGGGTGCTGTCTTTAAGCTCAACGGGTCGAGCTAATGAGTATCAGATTATCTATACCTTAAACTTTAATTTACTGGATGCAGAGGGTAATTCATTAACTGAATTACAGCATTTAGAAATTAACCGTGATTATTTTAATGATCAGGAACAGATTCTGGCTAAAAATATTGAAGAACAAATTATCAGGGATGAAATATACCGTAAAGCCGTACAATCAATCATCAGTCGTTCTCGAATTGCCTTGGAAAGAAGTAATAAAATTTAACTATGCGTTTAAAACCTGAACAATTAGATGGGGCATTAAAAAAATTAGCAGCAGTTTATTTGATTTCAGGTGATGAGCCATTACAATCAGGAGAGGCTGCAGATGCTATACGCAAAGCAGCAAAACAGGCTGGCTATAATACACGCGAGGTTTTTTCTGTAGAAACAGGGTTTGAGTGGAATGAGTTATTAGTAGCGGCTAATTCATTATCACTTTTTGCTGATAAGAAACTGATAGATTTAAGATTACCTTCCGGTAAGCCGGGTACAGAAGGCTCAAAAGTATTATCAGAGTATTGCCAGCGTTTACCAGAAGATACTTTGTTATTGATTACGGCACCTAAATTAACTGCGGCCACCTTAAAATCTAAATGGTGTCAAAGTATTGATAAGGCGGGTGCTATTATTCAAATCTGGCCGTTAGATGGTGCAGATTTGGTTCAATGGTTGCAGCGACGTGCTCAAAAAAGAGGCTTACAAATTGCTCTAGATGGTATTCGAGTCTTGGCTTCTCGCATTGAAGGGAATTTATTGGCTGCATCGCAAGAAATAGAAAAGCTTTATATACTCTATGGCGAGTCGGCAATATCTAAACAAGCGGTAGAAGATGTGGTCGCTGATAGTGCGCGTTTTGATGTGTTTAAGCTGACCGACAGCGTGCTGGCTGGACGAGTGAGTCGAGCAATAAAAATCTTAAATGGCTTAAAAGCTGAAGGTATTGCAGCGCCCGTTGTAGTCTGGGCTTTAGCAAGAGAAGCTCGATTGTTGATTAATATACAATCAGCATTGAAACAAGGGCAAAATAAAGAGCTTGTTTTTAAAAATAACAGGTTATGGGATAAGCGTAAACAGTTGGTTAATACCGCACTGTCTCGCATTAAAAAACAGCAGTTACAGCAGGTTTTATTGTTGAGCTCCAAAGCAGATCGACAAATTAAAGGGCAGGAAAAAGGTGATTATTGGGAGACATTGGTCTCAATTTGTTTGTTGTTTAATTGTTATACTTAATGGTTGGAATATAAGTTGACAGTGATATTTGTACTTAAGGAGTACACTGGAAATAAA
Source organism: Methylomarinum sp. (assembly GCA_013139755.1). The sequence continues at coordinate 4,639 of WTAG01000048.1, forward strand.
CTGATTTAATTTGTTTTTTTAATTAGTAATACCAAGGTACAAAAATATAGTTTTAAAAAATCAATTTCGACATTATTTTATGCCCGTCTCTACGTCTATACAGATGGCATTTTTTCATAGTTGCTCCTTAGACTGATACAGAAATATGAAACTTAACTTATTAAATCAAACCATACTGATAATTGAAGATTATTCAGTCATGCGAAAATCCATTAAAAGCATGCTTTATCAACTAGGTGCTAAAGATGTTTTTGAAGCGCATAATGGCAAATCGGCCATTATGGCGATGAAAAACCAGATATTTGATATTGTGTTATGTGATTACAATCTGGGGGATGGACAAAATGGTCAACAAGTTTTGGATCAGGCGAGATACGAAAAACTCCTCCCTATAAATGCGGTCTTTATGATTGTAACAGCTGAATTATCGGCAAGTTTTGTGCTTAATACACTAGAAAATAAACCGGACGACTATTTAACAAAACCTTTTACCCCTGAA
>WTAG01000267.1 GCA_013139755.1 Methylomarinum sp.
AACCCACCGTAGACGCGAGAATATCCCCCGAAGGCCATCTATCGGTATTATCCAAGGCAGAAGTCAACAAATTGCTAGATACCAGCCAGGGTGGCTTGTATCAATTGTTACATAATTGTGCATTGGCCGTACTCAATTGCGGCAATTATATGGATGATGGCAAAGTACTGCTAGAACGCTACAGTTCTTTTTCCATCAAGGTAATTCAAGAAGAACGAGGGATTAAGTTAGAAGTTAAAGGTGCACCAGCTAATGCCTTTGTTGATGAACAGATGATTCAGGGTATTAAAGAACACCTGTTCGCCGTGTTACGGGATATTATTTATGTCAGTGACGAAATTAATGACAACCCTAAGTTTGACTTACAAAACTCCGAAGGCGTGACCAATGCCGTGTTTCATATTCTTAGAAATGCCAATATTGTTCGTCATCAAATCGAACCAAAACTAGTTGTTTGTTGGGGTGGACATTCTATATCGCGCGAGGAATACGCTTACACCAAAGATGTCGGTTACGAAATCGGTTTACGGGATATGAATATCTGCACCGGTTGTGGACCAGGTGCAATGAAAGGACCAATGAAAGGTGCAACCATTGGTCATGCCAAGCAGCGAATTATTGACGGCCACTATATTGGTATTAGCGAACCGGGAATTATTGCTGCTGAATCCCCCAATCCTATCGTTAATGATCTAGTGATTTTGCCGGATATTGAAAAACGGCTAGAAGCATTTGTACGTACTGGACATGGCATCGTTCTATTTCCCGGCGGTGCAGGCACGGCAGAAGAAATTCTGTATTTGCTGGGTATTCTATTACACCCTGAAAATACCGAAATACCATTCCCGTTGATTTTTACTGGCCCCAAATGTGCGGAAGATTATTTTAAACAGATCAATCAATTCATTGGCGATACACTGGGGTTTGAAGCACAGCAGCGTTATCAAATAATTATTGATGATTCCGCCCGTGTAGCGCGAGAAATGAAAGCAGGTATCCAGCGAGTACGGGAATTCCGAAGAAATAAGGGTGATGCTTATTATTTCAACTGGTCTTTAAAAATCAGTGCCGAATTTCAACAACCTTTTAACCCAACTCATCAGAATATGGCCAATCTGAAATTACATAAAAATCAGGACCGTCACCAACTAGCAGCGAATTTACGCAGAGTTTTTTCTGGCATTGTCGCCGGTAATGTAAAAGACCAAGGTATCCGTGCTATTGAACAGCATGGCCTATTTAAAATCAGTGGTGATAGCGAGGTTATGGAACCGATTGATCAGTTATTAAGTGCTTTTGTAGCACAACATAGAATGAAATTACCCGGCAGTACAGCCTATGTACCTTGTTACAAAATTGTAAGATAAGTAATGATAGACTCTAGAGTAAGTCTAGTGTTTCATCAACCTTGGTTTGATGGGTAATATAGCCTTGAGTAGCAATGCAGAATCAAGGAATCAAAGAGTAAAAACCTTGATTCCACTTTATTACATCAAGGCTACGCAAAAGCAAACTTGCATTGACTCTCAACCGCAAGTTACTATTCAAAAGACCTGCAGCTAATCAGCTAATTTTATTGGTTGACTAATTGTCGCACTCTGTTGCAAATTACAGTCATAGCCATAACAAAAATAAAAAAATGAAAACAAAGCCTCTAAACTCAAGCCAATTATATAAACCCTGCAATGTTGAGAATTTTCATTTTAAAAGTACAGATGAATTGGAAGAAATAGACATCACTATCGGCCAGGACAGAGCTATTGATTCTATTCAATTTGGTATGCGTATTGAACAGAAAGGCTACAATATTTTTGCTCTGGCACCTGCAGGTACAGGTAAGCTAACCACGATACAACAACTGGTCACCCATGAATCCAAACTATTACCTATACCTTCTGACTGGTGCTATATCAATAATTTTAGTGAACCAGCAAAACCTCAAGCCATTCAATTCGCAGCAGGAAAAGGAAAAGAATTTCAGCAGGATATGGAACAATTGATTGATGAGCTTAGTGTTGCAATTCCGACCGCATTTGATGGTGATGAATATCGATCAAAAAGAGAAAATATAGAAGAAGAATACCGAAAAATGGAAATAAGTGAAATCAATCGGCTGAGAGATGACGCTTTAAATACACATATTATTCTTGCCGAAACTCCAACCGGTTACGCTTTTACCCCCATAGATGATAAAAGTAACGTCATCGATACAGAACACTTTAATAAGCTGGACAAATCAGTTCAACAAAAATATCAAGAAAACATTATTAAGCTTCAACAACGCTTGCAAAAACTATTACGAAAGTTCCCCTCATGGCGTAAGGAAACTAAACGTAAAATGCAGGCATTGAATAGAGATGTAGCAGCACTAGCAGTTAATCACTCCATTGATGAATTAAAAAGTAAATATGCCAAATATGAGCAAATAATCGCTTATCTTAATGATGTGGATGCAGATATTCTTAATCATGTAAATGATTTTATTCCGCAAAGAGAACAAATATTGCCTTTTATGGAAACAATGAAAGAAGAAAACCCTTTCAAACGTTACCAGATCAACCTAATTGTTTCCAATTCAGCGCAAACAGCCGCACCTGTTGTTTATGAAGACCACCCCAATTATGCAAACCTGTTGGGTCGTGTTGATCATCATGCATATATGGGGGCTTTAACAACTGATTTCACCATGATTAAATCCGGCGCATTGCATAAAGCAAATGGTGGATATTTGATTCTGGATGCCCGTAAACTATTATTTCAACCTTACGCGTGGGAAAGTCTAAAAAGAACCTTACAATCAGGTGAAATACGCATTGAATCACTGGAACGTGCATTAAGTTTAATCAGTACGTCATCGTTAGAACCGCAACCGATTCCACTTAATTTAAAGATTATTCTTTTCGGTGATCGTTTGATTTATTATATTCTGAATCAATACGACCCAGAATTTCAGGATTTATTTAAAGTCGCCGCAGATTTTGACGACTCGGTAACACGCTCTAGCGCTGAACAAGAATATGTCAGGCTATTAGCAACTATCGCCAGAAACGATAAGTTACTCCCCCTTAATCCACAAGCCATTGCCCGAATCATAGAACAAAGTGCACGGCTCACTGGAGATGCCGAAAAACTTTCCACCCATTTGAGAAGTATTAAAGATTTATTAATCGAATCTGATTATTGGGCAAAGTTTAATGGCCATGATTTGATTAGCAGTGGCGATGTTCAACAAGCGATTGAACAGAAAGTACATAGACTGGATAGAATACGGGAAAAAATGTATGAAAATATTCATCGTGGCACCGTGTACATCGATATAGAAAACAAAGTGATTGGACAAATTAATGCTCTATCTATATTGCAACTCGGTGAGTTTTCTTTTGGCCAACCAACACGTATCACCGCCACAACCCGCATGGGAAATGGCAAAGTTATCGATATAGAAAGAGAAACTGAGCTAGGTGGTCCAATTCACTCCAAAGGCGTACTGATTTTATCCAGCCTTATAGCCTCACGTTATGCACGCACAACCGCTTTCTCAATGAGTGCAAGTCTGGTATTTGAACAATCTTATGGACAGGTTGAAGGTGATAGCGCATCACTTGCTGAGCTATGTGTGATTTTGTCATCTTTGGCCGAAATTCCACTACGACAAGGTTTGGCTGTAACAGGCTCGATTAACCAACTCGGTCAAGTACAGCCCATCGGTGGCGTTAATGAAAAAATTGAAGGTTTTTTTGATATATGCAAAGAACAAGGCTTAACAGGAAACCAAGGCGTTATAATTCCTGCCAGTAATATCAAATACCTCATGTTGCGTTGGGATGTTGTACATGCTGCAAAAGCAAAACAGTTTCATATTTATGCGGTAGAAACCGTTGATGAAGCCTTACATTTGTTAACAGATATAGAACCTGGGGTACGCAACGACAAAGGTGACTATGCTAAAACCTCATTTAATGGCAAAGTCGCCGCACAATTAGAATTATTTAATACTATTAAACAGGAATTTATTGCTGCTGATAAACAGAAGGCTTAATACAAATCAGGCGTATGACAGACATCTTTGATTTATTTCATTCTCGCGCCAAAAACTGGATGTACGTTTCACAGAACGAAACAATAATGAAGTCGTCAATGTACCGAAAATAACTTAATCGGAGAGATAATTTTGCAACAACAAAGATGTTACTTATTTTTTTTACTTTGTATTGGCTTAGTCGGTTGTTCATCGACTATTGATTACAGAGGTAGAAACAAGTTTGAACCTCGAATTAAAGCTTTTGCTCATACCATACGCTGGAGCCAATTTGACGACGCACAAGGTTTTATACGCAAGCGTAACAATCAAATACCCAATCAAGACCTGGACTATCTAGAACAGATTAAAGTCACTAAATACGAACCTTTAGCGGAACAATCTCAAATAGTTTCAGATGAACAAACTCTAGAAAAAACCACCACTTATAAGATTGATTTTTACCACAAAGCAAATTATAAAATTAAATCTCAGCAATACGAACAGCTCTGGTGGTATGACGATACAGTTGGTGCCTGGTTTCTTGATTCAGACCTGCCCACATTTAGATAATAAAGACTTTGCAATGGTTGATCTAGGCATTCACTACCAGTAAATGCCTAAACTAAAATACTCGGTTCAATTCCCATTAATAAAACAGGATAAATACCCATACAATGAAAGGATTAGTCATTTCTGCAAAAATTAAAATATTACTTTTAACAGTTGCGGCTGCTCTTTTACTTTATTTGCTATTAGGTTTTCTAATTTTACCCGCTGTTTTATCTAATCAAATCCCCAAGCTAGCTCAAGAAAAGTTAAACCGAGCCATGCAAATTGATGAGATTCAGTTTAACCCCTTTTCTATGGAGCTAAATATCCAGGGCTTTGAAATAAAAAACCTTGATAACAGTCCTTTTCTCAGTTTTGGACAGCTCTATGTAGATATCGCTGTACTGCAATCTATTTTTGATTTTTCCTTAAAAATGGAGCAGGTTCTACTTAAAACACCTTATGTTTCGATAAAACGGGATAAACAGGCTGATTTTAATTTTTCTGACTTACTTAACCCGGATCAGCAAGAAAGCAAAGATCAAGCTAATGATAGTAAAATTTTCCCTATTAGCATTACAAAAATAGCTATTTCAGAAGGTAGGTTAAGCTGGGATGATGATTTTTATTCTAAAGCCCAACATGAAGAGATCTGCCCTCTAGACCTGAATATAGATAATTTCACCACGATAGTCAGTGAAAAATCTCAACTGGGATTTTCTTTAAAATTTGCATCGGGCGGACACTTTGACTGGCAAGGCCAGTTAGAACTAACCCCTCTTCAATCCACTGGGCACATACAGCTTAGTAAAATTGATTTTCGTAAAGTGTGGCAATTATTAATACAAGATTCGGTTAACTTTGAGATATTAAATGGCAGTGAATTGATAGAGGCTGATTATAGCCTTAGCGATACAAAACAAGGATTACAACTTCTTATCAACAATGCACATATTGATCTCTTTGATTTAAAACTTTCAGAAAACAATAATCATGAAGCATTGCTCAGTGTGCCTGATTTCAAGATATCTGGAATATCTTTCAATTTACTAAAAAAAGATGTTGAAATCACTCAGATATCAGCACAAGATGCTCGTTTCATAGCATGGTTAAATCCTGAAGGAACTATAAATTACCAGTCCCTTTTTGCTCGTAATGATGATACCAAAGCAGAATCCAAGCCCAGCCAAACACCCACAACTGATAAATCAGAACCATGGAATGTTAAGGTCAAAGAGTTAAAGGTGAGTAATTTTTCCTTTAACTTTACTGATAAAACTTTGCCTACTCCAGCACATTTTAATTTAACATCACTTAATATCAATGCCAGCGAATTAACTAATAAACCAAATGCAACAATACCCTTCAACCTAGATCTAAAAATCAATCATACAGGGGGGTTAAAGATCAATGGCCATGCAGTAGCAGAACCTTTTTCCAGTCAAATACAGCTTGATGCAGGAAACATTGCACTCAAGGATTTCCAACCTTATATCAGTCAATTTGCTCGGTTGGATGTTATTTCCGGCTTATTTAATGTTAATGCTACAGTCTCACTATTACAGGAAAAAAATGAAGCATTGGCTATCAACTTTAAAGGTGATAGCCATATCAATGATTTTGTTAGCAGAGATCAGATTTCCAACAAAGATTTCCTCAATTGGAAGCAGCTGAGTTTAAATGAAATAGATCTGGATCTTGCTACTAATCGCTATAATATCGATACAGTAAAAATCGATCAGCCTTATGCCCGTGTTTTAATCAGAAAAGACAAGAGCATCAATGTTAATGATATTGCCATTAACACTGCACAAAAGAAAAAAACTTTAAAAACAAAATCGAAACCAAATACAGAAAACAGTAAACCCAGTTTTAAAATCGCTCATGTCCAAATCAATGAAGGCACCTCAGACTTTTCCGACATGTCCCTGATTTTGCCTTTTTCAGCTCATATTAATCATTTAAAAGGTTCTGTAAAAGGTATTTCATCTAAGCAAAAAGCAGTGATAAACATTGCTTTAAACGGTCGAGTTGAAAATCTGGCGCCTGTAATTATTAAAGGGAAAATAAGTCCCCAGAAAGGAAACTCTGAGATCAAGCTTGACTTTAAAAGCATGCCTTTACCTCTAATGACACCATATATGGCTGAGTTTGCCGGGCGTAAAATAGAAAAAGGCAATATGTCTTTAGGCTTACAATATAAAATTCATAACAAGCAATTAACAGCCTCTAACAATTTGTTAATTGACCAACTCGTTTTAGGGGATGAAGTAGAAAACCCCGAAGCTGTTTCTTTACCCCTAGGCTTAGCTATTGCTCTATTGCAAGATGCTGATGGAAAAATCAAATTAGCAGTGCCTATTACAGGCAACCTTGATAACCCTGAATTTAGTGTGTCAAGCATCATAGCTGATGCTTTAGTTAATGTACTGACTAAAATAGTCACTTCACCTTTTAATGCCATTGCCTCTCTGATAGATAGCGATGAAGATATCAGCAAAATTGTATTTTCACCCGGCAAGACAACATTAGATAGCAAACAACAAGACAAATTAAATGCTTTAGTTGGCGCATTGGCTAAACGACCTGCGTTACAACTAGAAATAAAAGGCGCTGCTTTTTCTGAAAGTGATTGGCCTCAT
>WTAG01000023.1 GCA_013139755.1 Methylomarinum sp.
AAAGGCGCATCAGGATCGCCTGTTGGTGCAGGGATTAATTCAACTAATTGCTCAAGCACCCCTTCCACCCCAATACCCGTTTTAGCACTAATTTTTAGTGCTTCACTTGCATCAATACCAATCACATTTTCTATTTCAGCAATAACACGTTCGGGTTCTGCTGAGGGTAAATCAACTTTATTAAGCACTGGAACGACTTCTAAACCTTGCTCAATCGCGGTATAGCAATTGGCTACACTTTGTGCTTCTACGCCTTGTGCAGCATCAACAATTAACAATGCACCTTCACAAGCCGCTAATGAGCGTGACACTTCGTATGAGAAATCCACGTGGCCTGGCGTATCAATAAAGTTTAATTGATAGGTTTCACCATTTTCAGCTGTATAGTCTAGCGTGACACTTTGCGCTTTAATGGTAATACCACGTTCTTTCTCAATATCCATAGAATCAAGAACCTGGGATTCCATTTCACGCTCAGTTAACCCGCCACAAATTTGAATAAAACGATCTGCTAATGTTGATTTACCATGATCAATATGCGCGATAATGGAGAAGTTTCTTATGTTTTTTTGTTCCACAGTTTATTTATCTATATTTTTGAAGCATTCAATATCTTCTTGTAGTTGTTCAGATTGCCGCTACATGGCTTAAGAACAAGGAAACACGCTTGTTTACGCCTCACATAATAGAAGTGAGCCATAAACGCACGTGTTTGACGCAGTTATTCAGCCAAACAGGATGAGCTGAACAGCTATTTTATTTTTAATGCCAGAAAGACTGGACTACCTCGACGTTGTATTAAAATAGCAACAGATTGGCCAGCAGGAAGTTTTTTGACCATTTTATCAAAATCAGCCACGCCTCGAACAACATTATTCTGAATTCTTAAAATAACATCACCTTGCTGTATCCCTGCTTTTGACGCAGGGCCTTCTTTAACTTGCTGAACTAGCACGCCCAGCGCAGGTATATCCAGCCGTTCACGCTGTTCAGATGTGAGATTGGAAACTACAATAGCTAATCGATTAAGTGCTTTTTTAGCAGCTACTTTTGCAATAGCGGGTTCATCATTAGACAATAAACCGATTACAACCTTCACTATCTTCTGCCGGCCATTTCTAATGATTTTAACTTTAACCTTCTCGCCTATCGCAGTCATACCAACAACTGGTGGCAGCTCACTCGAAGTATCAATCTCATGCCCATCAAATTCAACAATCACATCACCAATCTGTAATCCTGCTTTTTCTGATGGGCTATCAGCTATTACTTTAGAAACTAACGCACCATAAGGTCTATCCATAGCAAAAGATTCTGCCAACTCTCTGGATACGTCTTGAATTTGCACTCCTAGCCAACCACGCGCCACCGTGCCTTTAGTCTTAATTTGTTCAACAACATTCATCGCCACATCAATAGGAATAGCAAAAGACAAGCCCATATACCCGCCTGATCGACTATAAATTTGTGAATTTACCCCAACCACTTCGCCATTCATATTAAATAATGGCCCACCAGAGTTCCCTGGATTAATAGCAACATCTGTTTGAATAAAAGGCACATAATTCCCACCAGGTAAGCTTCGTCCCTTTGCACTGACAATACCTGCTGTGACTGATTGCTCAAAGCCAAAAGGGGTACCAATAGCCAACACCCACTCACCAACTTGCAATTGCTTTGACGATCCTTTTTTCACAACCGGTAAATCGGTTGCTTCAACGCGTAACAAAGCAATATCAGTTCTTTCATCAGAACCAATCAACTTTGCAAGTAATTGTCGTCTATCTTTCAGTTTAACCACAATTTCATCAGCATCTTTCACCACATGGTAATTAGTCAAAATATAACCGTCTGATGAAATAATAAACCCCGACCCTAATGATTTTACAGCTCTCGGCTGAAATCCACGCCCAGGCTGTTTAAAAAAGTGTTTAAACAGCTCCTCCATTTGCGGCGGAATATCATCAGGCATTTCCTGCTCGTCAAAATTTTTAGCTAAATCAAATGTGTTTTGCGTGGTACTAATATTAACCACTGCATCGCCATTATTCTTTACCATTTCAGTAAAGTCAGGCAATTGACCATAAGCCGAAGGTACTATTAATACCAATGTAAAAACAGATGCCATAATACTTCTAAGCATACAATCTCCATTCATTATATAAATGAGTTAAAAATTCAAAAAAAGTGGATTTATTAAGCTTTTGAAAGACGCTTGCTGGATAAAAAGATAGCGTGCCCATCAGGATAATGATAAATCAGATAGATAGCAGATAAGCCTTATCCAGCCAGACATTTCTTAACGCAACTGAGCACCTTGCGCTATAAACTGAACGGTTTTTGCTGGAACCTCACCCATTGCAGTTATGTGAAAACCCCCCATAACATGAGTAAATGAATTCACAGCGCCCAGTGTTTGCAACCCAGCGGGCGTATCATCCGCTTTTAATTCTCTATACACAGAGACAGAAGAGAAACCATCGCTTAACAACAGATGATCAACCATTTGTTCTGAATTTGCCATTTTCATTTGAGTAAAAAATACCGTTTTAAATCCCTCCGGCATATTTAGCAAAAGAAAATCAGCATCATCAAAAGACGATGAGGCTATTTCATGAATATGTTTAGCCGCTGAAGCATTTATTTTTTCATCCTTATTAATAACGCCAAGTTCTTCAGCAATCTGCAAATCAGTAAATACCACCTGCTCCAATGTTGCACCCGAGAGACTAAAAACCTCTACTTTTAACGGTAACAACTTTTGTTTATCTATCCATATTTTACGGTTATACCGATAACTATCTTTTGCTTCAATTGATATAACTCTAGCGGACTGCATTGCTATCGAAGCATCATCCTGCAAAGCAAAATGGTAAAAAGAATTGACAGCAGAAAAATCAACCGGTAAATCAACAATAAATGACTTGCTCACAGGATGATGATTAATCACCACTTTGTCTGATTCTTTAAAAACGCAACGTACCATGCCTGCATCCCTAATAATTTCACGCAAGGGAGAGTTTAAAGATAATAAACGTTCCTGCTCCAGGCCTTTGAGCGTTGAATGCGAATATTTCATGGCATCAAGCTGACCGTTCTTAAAAAAAACCACCGTGCCGTTATAATTAAGCACCGTCATTGCATGGCTCATTTTTTCCAGCCATTGCTGAGCCGTTATAGTTGACTCATCAGCAGAAACATTGGATATCGATAGTGAAAAAAACAGTATAAAACGTAATATCACTTCAACTAATCCCTACCATAACTTGCCACACGTGCATAAGACTGAAAATTTGCGGACCCATCGACATACATATCATCACTATGTGCTTTTAAATAGGCTTTCAATCGCTGGTGTTGTAAATTATTTGCCGCCTGTGCCTGAAGAGTAATATCTGATGTTTGTGCCATTAATTGTGGTGAATCTGTTTTTTGAAAACCACCCTGATGAAAAACAATAACAGCCACAATAGCGACGGAGGCTGCAATAGCTATAAAGGCTTTTTGCCAAGTAGAGGGCTGTTTTTTCTTCATTGCTTGCTTCGGTAAAAAATGATGAGGCTCTTGCTTAATATCCTGCGTTACCTTATTTAAAAAATCATTATTGGCGAGAACAACATCATCACTTCTCAAAACATGACTCATCAACTGATAACGTTGCATGGTTTTTTTTAGTTCAGGCTGTCTGCCTATCTCTAACAATATGCTTTCTAATTCAGCA
>WTAG01000243.1 GCA_013139755.1 Methylomarinum sp.
GAAACTTTAACACTATAGGAGTTAATATTATGAAACATTTAATGAGAAAGTCAACAATAGCAATCAGTTTGATTTTAGGTTCGTCAGCTGCATTCGCCCAGGCACCAACACATACAGTAACAACCAATAATGCAACCTCTGCTACACTTAGTAAAAATATAGATGTCTCGAAAAAACTAGTGATAGACGGTGGTGCTACAGTAAAAGGTACTATTGTTATTAACGCCAATACAATGGCGGTTATCGATGATAAACAATTGAATTACGACAATGATCTTAATACTGATACGGTCGGAGATCCTACATTCAATGCCACGGTAAACACTGTAAGCGGTAATGCAGGTAACATTGGTGTTAACGTGACTTCCGGTGCCTTTAACCAACAGGATAATGCCGCCGCGATTGCCGCTAGCGACCAATCGTTCCTTCATGGCTCCACCGATGCCGAAATTTTTTCTCAACAAAGGCTTTGGTCTAGCGATAAAGGCGAAGAAACTGGTCCGCTTGGCTCTTCATCAGATAGTGGTTTGACATTGAATGGGCCTCAATTCACAGCTGGTATTACCACTATAGATGGTAACTCGGGTAACGTGGGCATTAACATTTCTTCCGGTGTCAGTAACCAGCAGAAAAACAACGTAGCGATCTCAACTGGGGTATCTAAATTGGCAGAAGCTTCTGTTGCTGTATTACAGGAAGTAACTGGAATGACTGTTACTCTGAATACAATTGCACCAGACGGAGTGGGTGGCGCTGGAGTTGGTATTAACTTCACTTCAGCGGTCGGTGATGTTACTGCTAACCAAGGTAATGTGGGCTTGAACGTTGCTTCAGGCATTTACAACCAACAATCTAATAACTTGTCTATTACTGCTGTCCAGTAATATGGCTTGCTATTTGATTCTGAACGGTTAGCGCAATACTCCGGTCGCTTTGCGGCCGGAGCTTTCACTTTATTACGAAATAATAAGATTATGATGTCTCGGCTACTTAGTCAAATATCGTCTGGCGTCCTTTCCTTTCTGTGTGGGGTGATGCTGTTCGTGCAACCGGCCTTCTCCGCCGATATCGTATTAGGCAATATGATGCCCGGTGGCGGCGTGATTCATAAAAAAATCGTCAGCATGCGCGAAAGGCGTTACCTAAATCTGATTCCTCAACACACTGATTTTAGCTGTGGAGCAGCTTCCTTAGCGACTATTCTTAAATACGCATATGATCAAGACATTACTGAACGTAAAGTATTACTGGATTTATTCAAAATAGGCGACCCTGAATTAATACGTAAAAAAGGCTTCTCGTTATTGGATATGAAACGATATGTGCAATCGATAGGTATGCGCGGACGTGGCTACCAAATGTCTGCCAATAAACTCGAAGAAATTAAAGTGCCTACTATCGTATTAATGGATTTAAAAGGCTATAAGCATTTTGTGGTACTAAAAAAAGTAATTGGTAACCAGGTTTATATAGCCGACCCAACCCTAGGTAACAAAATTTATGATTTAAAAGACTTTGCAGCGATGTGGAACGGCGTTATATTCGCCGTTATTGGCTCTGGATATAATCGCAATACTGTTTTATTAAAGCCTGAACCACTCTTGACAGCTAGAGAACTGATGCCAACTCACCGCACATTAACAAATGCCGAATTGTTGGATTTTGGGTTTGCAAATGCTGATCTATACAAATTTTGATCAGGATAAGTAGATGCTCTCATTCAATCAAAAAAAGAACTGTAGGAACATCAGCCGGATTCTATTAACAATCATGCTTTCTGTCGAGGTAACTCCACTGTTCGCGGAATATCCAGATGTAGGCGTTTTTGCAAATGCAGTCGAATTGGATGACAGCGAACTGGAGCAGATGCGGGGGAAATTTGTCAGTACAGGACAAATTTCATACTTTGGTCTCGAGATGCAAACGCAATGGCAAACAGGCTCGGGTGACGTTTTGGCCGCTGGAATGAAAATGGATGTAAGCTTCCCTAACGTAGGAAATTCTAAACCTGTCGTTAATCTCTCTCCCACTGTTTCTATTGTCACTGCACCCGATAAAGTGGATGAACCAGACTTCAAGATTCCTGTTCACCCCGGCCTCACCCCAGGCCCTGATTTAAAAATCAGCAGTAACGGTTTAAACAATGTCGCAGGGGTGGTGCAGAGTATTCAGGCTGGAGGGGATGAAAATCAGATTAATAATAGTATTGAAATGGATATTGTTATCGAGTCTACATCTAGCAATAATACAACATCAGAAGCATTGAACCTCATGCCGTTTTTCGCTCAAGAGACCACTGAGGATGGATCCTTGGCTCTAGCTGGTGCTAACGAAAACAGTATCCAAGTTTATACTTATGTCCCTAATCAGGGTGAAATTATTCAGCGCATTAGCGGTGCAACTTCTGCAGGTGGTCAAATTATGCAAAGTACCCGAGTTATCGGTAATCGGCACAGAATTGTAAACACCATGACAATTTCGGCCAATTTTAGTGCAGCCAGTAGATCAGTCAACAACAACTCAATGCTGCAAAATTACAATAATTTTTTCTGATTAGTTACAACATATAAGTTTAACAATATATTTGTTTGAGTATCTGTTACTTATACTCCGCACGGCCGCCTTTTGGGTTGTCTATTGGCAGGTTTTTGCTGATATCTGTGTTGCCAATATGGACGTAGGTAAGGCAATAACTGTTCCTCGGCAACTACTCCTGCGTTGCTTTACTACATGCCATCCATGGCATTATGCATTATTTGCATTCACCACATCCATGTGGTTTGGACGTTAGCAGGATGCAGAAGCTTTACCGAAATAGTTTCGTAGTCTGCTATGGTCGCAATCAGTATCTTGCTTCAAGCGATACTTGAGAGTCCATGTTACTTTGCGCGCTATTTCAGCGCCTTGCTCCCAATAAAACTAACGCGATAAAAAATCGAGAATATTGCTTGTTGTAATGTAAGTGATTGATTTGTGAGTATTTATTTTCAATTAACATGCTTGTTTGAGTAGCCATGTAAGTATTTCTACATATTGTTTATCTTTTTTAGAAAAGGAACAATGAAGCTGCTAT
>WTAG01000649.1 GCA_013139755.1 Methylomarinum sp.
GACATCAAAGCATAAATCCATAAATAGGTGAGACAACGCCTGGTTTTTTGAGGTAATTATGGGTGGGAATACGCTGAAGAGGGTGTGAGCTAATGCAGGTTGATCTGTTTGAAACTGTTCAATAATAGATCTGCCTGTATTTTCGTCAATACTTTTGGCGTATTCGATAGCGTGATAAAGTTCTCTGTCTGTCAGTTCGTGCATGGTTTGATTAATAATAGGGTATAAAAACACTATCATACTATATGAAAATACTTGCCATAGACCAAGGTGAGAGGAGTGTACATTAATAACTCTATGGGGTGGAGTTGTTACCAAATAAGAATTGTTATCAATATAGCGAAATTATTGCCAGGCTAAAAAATAAAGCCGTCATTAAACTGTCATATTTCGTTCATATTACTGTCATTTTTCCTGTGCACAATGACCACAGATTAATTAAGATCGAGAATATATAAATATGAAAATGAAATCATTAGTTGCAGCATTAGGTTTTGCTTCAGCCGCTTTGTTAAGTGGTACAGCAACAGCAGTACAGTCTGTAGACGCAGGTATTCCTGACTATCAAAAAGCCAGTGGCGTATCGGGTAATCTATCCAGTGTAGGTTCAGATACATTAGCTAACTTGATGACACTTTGGGCTGAAGAATTTAAACGCTCTTACCCTAATGTCAATATTCAAATTCAAGCGGCGGGCTCTTCTACTGCTCCCCCCGCGTTAACAGAAGCTACTTCTAATCTAGGGCCTATGAGTCGTAAGATGAAGGACAAAGAGCGTGATGCCTTTGAAAAGAAATATGGTTATAAACCAACGGCAATTCCAGTCGCTATTGATGCCTTAGCGGTTTATGTAAACAAAGAAAACCCAATTAAGGGATTAACTATTCCTCAAGTTGATGCGATTATGTCTTCAACTCGAAAATGTGGAAATGACTTAGATATTAATAGTTGGGGTGATGCAGGTTTAGAAGGTGCATGGGCTGGTAAAACAATTCAGTTATATGGACGTAACTCAGTTTCTGGTACTTACGGTTATTTCAAGAAAAAAGCTTTGTGTAAAGGTGATTACAAAAGCAACGTAAATGAGCAACCAGGTTCTGCATCTGTTGTGCAATCGGTCACTTCTTCACTAAACGGTATTGGTTATTCAGGTATTGGTTATAAGACTTCGGGGGTAAAAGCAGTGCCTCTAGCTAAAAAACCAGGACAAGCATTTGTTGAAGCAACACCAGAAAATGCCGTTGCAGGTAAGTATCCTTTAGCTCGTTTCTTGTATGTTTATGTAAATAAACAACCTAATAAGCCTTTAGCACCTTTAGAGCAAGAATTTGTAAAAATGGTTCTATCTCAAAATGGTCAAAAAGTGGTTATTAAAGACGGTTATATTCCATTACCAGAAAAAGTGGTTACTCAAGCATTAGAGTCAATTAAATAGGTTGGATATGCTCCTCAAGAGCAAGGATCTATGCAAGGGATGCATAGTACAAGGACGTAACAAAATAGCTTGAATCTCCCCTCTCTGATGAGAGTTGTTTTGTGGTAAAAATGAAACCGAAAGTTGCATAGCTGACTTTCGGTTTTTTTTGTTTTAAAAGGAGCGTTTAATTTCGGTAATTGTCCGGGTTGATCTGATATTTATTTAATTTGTTGTATACAGCTCTAGTCGATATTTCCATACTAGCTGCAATTTTTTTAATATTGCCTTGATTCAGTTGTAATGAATCTTTTAAAAATGCTTGTTCCACATTGGCTATGGCTTGCTCTTTCAGTTGTTTCCAATCTATAGAATTAATTTTGGATTCATCAAACTCTAGCTTTAACTCCGTCATTTCAGTATTTGTGGTAAATAACAGGCTACGTTCCAGGACATTTTCCAGTTCTCTAACATTGCCGGGCCAGTGATACGCCCGAATTTTCTGCATGACTTCTCTGCTGACTGAATCTACCGTTTTATTATGTTTATTGCTCATCCGTTGCAAAATCAATTGTACTAGTGCAGGCAAATCACCATGCCTTTCGACTAGAGGGGGGATCTCCAGTGCCACTACATTAATACGGTAGTATAAATCATGACGAAATAGTCCCTGTTCTACTTTGTTTTGTAGACTGACGTTGGTCGCAGAAATAATGCGCAAATCAACTTGTATGGTTTGTTTTCCACCTACTCTTTCCAGTTCCCCTTCCTGGAGCACTCTGAGTAAACGGGTCTGGGCGGCTGGTGACAAGGAGTCTACTTCATCCAAAAATAGAGTTCCGCCTTCGGCTCTTTCAAAAAAACCTTGATGTACTTCAATTGCACCGGTAAAAGCACCTTTCTCGTGACCAAATAAAGCACTTTCGATTAAACTTTCAGGAATAGCACCGCAATTGATAGGTACAAAAGCCTTATTGCAGCGGTCACTCATAGCATGTATGGCGCGCGCTACCAGCTCTTTGCCAACGCCGGTTTTTCCTTGAATTAATATGGTTGCTGAAGTGGGCGCAATAACTTCTATCGATTGCAAGACCTGCTTCATCTCTGGAGAGTTAGCAATAATCACAGGCGCTTGAGATTTTTTAACAGGTTTTTTACTTTGTTTTCGCCAGATTTTTAACATGCTTTCTTCTATCCGTGAATGTAGCGCATCAAAATCTTTCTTATCGGTATCTTTATTCCAATTGTCTCGATACTCAATCCCCTGTTTGTTTTTTGCTGTTTCAGGGTTGAGGTGAACATAAACTTCACAGCAACCATCATGGCGAGCAATACTTTTGGCTATTTCAACTTTGGCATAACCAAAGTTACGCGCTGCAATACCACCAAAAACACTGGATGTCATGCCGCATAATTCAGGAAAATTGACCACTTTCTCTCCAAAAGGACAGCTACTGTTACAAACAGCGATACGATCCTGAGTACTTGAAGATAAAGAAAAGTTGCCGCCAATATTATTTTTAAGCCCCAAAATTAATTCGATATAGCTTTCTATATCCAGCATTTGGTCTTGGTTATAGTTATCAGAGCGATAAACTTCCTCAAAAAAATAGCCTGCTGTACGGGCGATATGCTCAATTAATTGCTGAGATTGATTCTGTCCCTGCTGCTCGCTGGCATGCATTAGCTCAAGAATAAAGGTTTGCAAAAAAGAAACAGGTGTTAAGTCGGAAAGAGAGGTATCGCTCATGGCTGTAGTGTGAAGTTGATTTTCAATGATTGAAGCATAGTTTCAGAGGATAAGTAAACAAAAAATATAAGTGATTGTTTTTTTAGTGGTTATTTGTTTGGCGAAAACGGCATGAAACATGCTGTTACACAGTTTAGAGAGAAACGTGAAAACTTTTTAAAAGTAAAGTTTCAATTTTTCTTAGAAAGGTTTTTATGTTCTTAGCGTAAAAAAGCAAAAACTATTAATAAAATGAGGTCACAACATGAGCGATAACAAACCCCCTTTAAACCCGCATCCATTAAGTGAATACGTAGCATGGGCTGGAAATCGTAATCGCGAGCCTTTGCTGGGTGTATTAAAAGAGAAGTTACCCAAAGATCCCGCTCAAGTGCTGGAAATGGCAAGTGGAAGTGGTATGCATATCAACTTCTTTGCTCCGCATTTTGAGCATTTACATTTCCATCCTTCAGATAAAGATATCGAAGTTTTTGATAATATCAAAAACCTGAGTAGAGATCAGGGTAATAATAATATTGCTGATCCAGTACATTTGGATTTAACCGATCCTGAAACCTGGTTTAATGCAGGCACGCCTGGATCATTTTCATCAATCTTTTGTATCAATATTTTTCAGGTTGCACCTGTTTCTATTGCCGATGGCATGATGAAATGTGCTGAACATTTACTGGATGATGATGGCATTTTATTAATTTATGGGCCGTTTCAAGTTGAAGGTGTATTTACCACCGATTCAAATAAGGAATTCCATAATACCTTAAGTTCTGCTGGCGTTTCTGAATGGGGCTTAAAAGATGTGGCTGATTTAAAAGCAGCGGCTGATAAGTATGGAATGGAATTAAAAGAACAAATCGATATGCCGTCTAATAATTTTTCGCTCATTTTCGGAAGAAAATAATTACGTTATAAGATCAAACTAAGAGGATTGAATTATGTCAAAAGTACTCAATGAAGTTTTACTGGCCAACCGTGAATATAGCAATGACTTTGATAAAGGTGATTTGCCGATGCCTCCAGGCCGCCAATTTGCCATTCTTACCTGTATGGATGCCCGTCTTGACCCAGCAAAATATGCAGGACTAGCAGAAGGTGATGCACATGTTATCCGTAATGCCGGTGGTCGTGCCAGTGATGATGCTATTCGTTCTCTGGTTATTTCATACAAACTACTGGGTACGCGTGAATGGTTTGTAATTCATCACACCGATTGTGGTATGGAAACATTTACCAGTGAAATTATGAGTGGATTGCTGGATAGCAGTTTAAAAACAGCATCGGTTGATGCCAATGGCTGGCATGACTGTTCTGAGGGGCCTAGTTCTGCTGAAGGTAAATACATTAATTGGCTTACGATTAAAGATCAGGCTGAAAGTGTAACTGAAGACGTTATCAGAATAAAATCCAGCGCTTTAGTGCCAGCTGACATTCCTGTTTATGGCTATATTTATGACGTTAAAACAGGCAGTTTGATTGAAGTTCCAACAGCAACAGAGGCAGGAAAAGTAAAATAATGGAGCAACAATGTTCTGCTGTTATTATGGGCGTTGGACCCGAACGTGGTCTGGGCGCTACACTCGCAAAACGTTTTGCAGACGAAGGCCTACATGTCTTTATAGCAGGGCGTAGTGAAGAAAAGCTGCAACAAGTGGCTGATAGTATTCTGCAAAATGGTGGGTAGGTGACCTGTGTGGTTGCCGATGCAACCAAAGAGCAGGATCTCAGTCATTTGTTTGAGCTGATTAACAATAGCCGTTGTGCATTGCAAATTGCTGCTTACAATGTGGACAGCAATATTCCTGCACCTATTCTGGAGACTGAGGCAGAAATTTTTACTTTGTTATGGCAGCAAAATTGCCTGGGAGCTTTTTTGTTTGCTAAACAAGCCATTGCCAGCATGAAGCCGAACCATCAGGGCACGCTGTTTTTTACCGGCGCCACGGCTTCTTTACGAGCAAAGCCGCCATTTACCGCTTTTGCATCTGCCAAAGCGGCTTTAAGGTCGTTGGCTCAAGGCTTGGCCAGGGAATTTTCCCCTGAAGGTATCCATGTGGTACATGCGATTATCGATGGGGTGATTAATGGTGATCGTGCTGCGCAACAATTTCCAGCCTATTACCAGAGCAAAGGTGAGGAAGGCATGTTGAAACTGGACGCTATTGCACAAACTTACTGGTCAATTCATTGTCAGCACCCTAGTGCATGGACTCATGAATTGGATCTCAGACCTTTTAAAGAACCCTTTTAGGCAATAATAATGACTGAACAAATCAGCTGGAAATTACAAGGTAGTTATTTTGAAACCTGTAATTGTGAAACTGCTTGCCCTTGCGTATGGTTACAAGCGCCATCAGAAGGTGACTGTAAATTACTGGTTGCCTGGCATATAGAAAGCGGCCATTTTGGAAATCAAACGCTGGAAAATCTTAATGTCGCATTGGCCTGTTATGCACCTGGCGATATGAAAGAGGGTAACTGGCAGGCGGCTTTATATATCGATGAACGCGCGGATGATGCACAGGTTGATGCCATTACTCAAATTTTTAGTGGTCAACAAGGTGGGCATTTAGCGATTCTGATGAGTTTTGTCAGTGACGTTTTAGGTATTCAAAAAGTAAAAATTGATTATAAGGAAGAGGGTAATAAACGTTTTATGTCTATACCCGGCATTGCTCAGGCAGAAATAGAAAGCATTAAGGGAATTACAGGTGCCGAATCGACTATAAGCAACCCGCCTTTATGTGTCGTTAGCAGTCACCCTTCCACTGTTGCTAAATCTAATCAGTACCAGTATCAGGATTATGATAAAAACTGGCAGTTTAGTGAGCGTAATGGTTATTACTCTCCTTTTACTTATCAACCTTGAATAAAACGACCCCCAGCATTTTAATTCTATTTATTATCATTACCCTGTCTGCATGGGGTTTTATGATTTATCAACAGTGGCAAATGACCAGTTTGCCTATGTCAGAAATGTGGATGCCACCCGCGACAGCAGAACAATGGCGACTCAGTGATTTTGCCGTTGTTTATGTCATGTGGGCAGTGATGATGGCCGCCATGATGTTACCTTCCGCGCTGGGGATGATTAAAGTTTATAGTAAAAGCTGTCAGCAACGCTATGGCAGTGACACACCCTACAACATTATTTTTGGTTTTGCTTATTTGTTGGTCTGGTTTGCATTCAGCATAGTGTTAACCCTGTTGCAATGGCAACTACATGGTTTGCACTGGCTAACAGGCATGATGGATAACAGCAATACACCATTAGCGGCCACCATACTTATCGTTGCAGGTGTTTATCAGTTCACCACATTAAAAAATGCCTGCTTAAAACACTGTCGTTTACCTATTAGCTTTTTGTTAAATTACTGGCAAAATGGCAAGCTAGGTGCATTTAACATGGGTATTATTCATGGCAATACCTGTTTGGGATGTTGTTGGGCTCAGATGCTGATAATGTTTGCTGTTGGGGTTATGAACATAACGGCTATGGTTTTAATCACCTTATTTATCTTGCTAGAAAAAAGCTTGCCTGTGAATGAATCTATCATAAGCAAAACAGCGGGCGGTTTGTTTTGTCTTTGGGGTGTTGTGCTGCTTTTAAGATAGATACGTC
The DNA here is from genome assembly GCA_013139755.1 of Methylomarinum sp. The sequence continues at coordinate 6,781 of WTAG01000649.1, forward strand.
GATATCATTTGTTAATCTTAATAAATCTATATTGGTTGATATATTTTAGCTAAATGAATCGGTTGGTTGCCTAAAGGGTGGGTGAGCTTTTTATTGAGTTAGAGAGAGTCAGTTATGTTTTTTAATTAAGTCTTGTTACTGTAGATTAACCATTTCAGATTGAATAAAATCATGATCATATAACGACGTCTAAACCAGTAATGCCATAAGAAGCTCTCAGGAAATAACCTGGATATGTAGCGTAGAATTTTATCTAAGTTGTTGCTGGTATAAGTATTAAAGTTTTAGTATAAATATTACAAACTGTTGGAGATTGATAATGCGTTTATTGTTTATATTGATTTTTATTAGCTCTCCATTATGTGCAGAAGTTCAATTTGCACAGACTCCTCCTAGTCAACAGAATATCTCTGAATCTGTTGAGTTTAATCGACAAGAGTTACTCATGGCGATTAAATTAGTTGCCAAAACAAAAACAGGAGAAGAACTTACACCTTTTATAGATGAGTTGCTGCAACAAGATAAAATTCATCTAACAAAATTACAAAAGGGGCACTATGGCGAATCCGGGGAAGGTTGTGTCATAAAGGACGGTAAATATTATTATGAGGGACTTTTTATTATGCTCAATGATACACTTACCTCAGCAGAAATGGCGAGCTCTTTAGTGCATGAAGTCACTCATTACCGTATGATCAAAGACCTGGTGGCATTAAACATGAATTTCCCGGTTCAGGTAGCAGCCTTTGAAATTTCAGCATTTGCTACTCAATATGAATTTATTACTGAATTGGAGCGATTAAAGTTAATCGATTCTCAGCTTATGTTTACAGGTGATTCAAAAATGGTATCAGAAATAATGCATAATGCCTTTAAACTTAGAAACCACTGGTCTGAAAAAGATTATGATAAAGTCTACAATCAACTTGTAGACTATGGTTATTCCTCGACTGAACTGAACAGGATAATTAGTCAACGAACTGAAGAAAACTGTTTCGGTATGGTTGCCAACATGCCTAAAAAATCAGTTGTATTAAAGCCAGAATTGATTGAAAATTAATATTATTCAATGACTCCTCCAATTTGATCTGACGGTTAACTTCAGACTTTATTGCTTAATTTGCCTTACGAAATTGAACCCTTCTATTAGCTGCTGCGAATGGATCAACACCTGGTAATGACTGACTCTCTCCCATTCCGGTAACAAATAATCTATTGGCAGCAATATTAAAATTATTTCTTAAGTAATTTTTGACTGATTGCGCCCTTCTCTCAGATAAATAGCGATTATATTGTTCTGATCCAGCTGCATCAGTATGACCTTCAATCACCAGCCTTTCAGAAGAAAAGTCAGGCAGACTTAGCATACGTCCAATTTCGTTTAAAAAAAACTTTGATCCCTCAAGAATCTCAGAAGAATTATAAGCAAACTTAATGGGTAAACCGATCACTGAACTTTGCTGCTTAGCTGCTATTGGTTCAGGCAAAGTTTGTGGCGAATTTTTAGGTTTTCCAAAACTAATTGAGCGCATCTTTATACCATCTGACTTCGTTGCTGGCATTTCAGACAGTGAATTGGAGAACAAAATACTCCCCATTTCCTCAGCTGACGGCGCTTTATCAGAATACATTTTAACGCCCTGAGCATGTCCATTTATATGCAAAAAGACCAGAAAAAAGCCACAACTTATTTGTTTAAATATAGACATTGCTAAAACCTCTTTTTATGAATAAAAAAAACATCCCTGTCGTCTATCCGTTTCTGCCTGACTATCATGGATTATTCGATAGTGATTGAACCGGTAGTTGCCGTATTATTTTTTCCAAGGGCAATTGTAGCGTTACCTTTGTTGACTGATTTATTCAAAACAATACTTTTACTCACTTTTGAGTCTTTAATATTAACTGAACCTGTGCTTGCTAAATTGTTTTTACCAAGCGCAATAGTGGCATTGCCTTTGTTAACGGATTTGTTCAAGACAATAGATTTTGTGACTTTTGATTCAGCCATCGCATTAAATGACATAACTGATACGATGGTGATGATTGCTGCTGATGTTAAAGTTTTCATGATGTGACCTTTGTTTGTTTAGGAAGTAGCGTTTTTCTTAAAACGTGGGTCTATGATACAAATTACAGCAGGATAAAGATGTGAGGGAATTACCTCGGTTTTGTGACTTATTTACGATTGTTTAGTGAGGGCAGGTAAGCGCA
>WTAG01000674.1 GCA_013139755.1 Methylomarinum sp.
TGTCAATAGCATGCGCCAAGCGATAAAAACTGACCCTGCATTAAATAAACCTAATATTCAACAGGTAGATTTGGCTATTCAGGCGTTTCAGAACAGAATAATTGGCGTGTTTAGTGAATTAAAAAAGGATTTTACGCAGGAGTCAGCTGCATCTGGTTATCAGTATATGCCTGAAGGGACTTTAAACTTGTGGTTGGCTGATAGTCGCATAGTACAGCGAGTACAATTGTCTTTTTCTCGGCCATTAGATGAGTTACCTAAGATACAGTTAAGTCATGCGGATAGTTCGTTAGATTTATCGAAGGCTTTGATACTGGCACAGAATCAAGTACAGCTTAATGCTCAATTATTGCCTGGACAATATCAATGAGCTTGGAGCGTAAAGAATATTAGCTCGCCACTAGTCGATGTGATGCTGGATTACGGGCAGGGTTGGGAGTCGGTTGCGCGTATGCAGAAAATGCCTGTTGTGACACCTACAAAGCCTGAAGAGCTTAAAGATAAACTAGGTAGTGGGCGGTGGCAGATTTTTTACAATACTGGGCTGGGTTTTAATGAGGAGCAAAGCGAGGTTTTGACTAGTTCAGTTGAGCAGGGTGTCTGGCTTCAGCCAATTACAGTGGCAAAAGAATTAAAGGCTTTGAGGGTTGATTTGCCGACTGATTCTATTGTGCAGCTATCTGATATTCGCTTAAAGCAAGGGAATAAATCTGTTGCTTTAGATGTTGGTAAATTGCAATTGCATGATCTTAAACGAAATAAGCAGAGTTTAGTTGCTTATGGGAAAAAGGATGCTTATTTTGTTTTTGAGATAGACCCTTTGCAGTTGAGTGATTCACTTGAGGTGGCTTTGACATTTAAAGTGGCGGCAGTGCCTGAAAAAATTTATAAACCAGTTGCTCTGCAGCGTTTGCAAAGTCCTTTAATTTGGTCTGGTGAGGTAAAGCTGGAGGGGCTAACAATAATTGAGCAGCCTTTAATAATTGAACCGGGAACTCGTATATTATTTGCGGAACAGGCGAGTTTAATTATTAAAAATCGTGTATTAGCGATTGGCACGCAGGCGCAGCCGATTCAATTCAGTGCTCAGAACGAAGAACAGCTGCCTTGGGGAGTAGTGGCCATAACTGGGGGAGCGGCCAATGAGTCGGTATTGAGTTATTGTCATTTTTCCGGTGGTAGTGGTTTGAAGTCGGATTTATATGAGTATACGGCAATGTTGTCTATTCATAATGCTGAGCATATTCATATCAATGATAGTGTTTTTGCGGATAACCATTTAGTTGATGATATGGTGCATATTGTTTATGGGCAGGTTGATTTGCAGCGGAGTGAGTTTCGTAACGCCTTTGCTGATGCTTTAGATGTTGATATCTCCTCAGTAACCGTGAGTGATAGTGTCTTTAGAGGGAGTGGTAATGATGCTGTTGATTTAATGAGTACTGATATTAGCATTGTGAACTCGACTTTTATCGGTAATGGAGATAAAGGCATTTCGGTAGGTGAGGGGAGTCGCTTGCTCGCTGTTAATAATGTATTGCGGGATAATGTTATCGGTATTCAAGCCAAAGATGGCTCTATTGCGCTATTGTTTAATCAGAGCCTGCTGTCGAATCAAACTGCCTTGGCAGCGTATAAGAAAAATTGGCGTTATGGCATGGGGGGCTTACTGATCCTAGCTAAGTCAATATTAGAGGGGAATGGAATTAATTTACTTGTAGAAAAACAGTCCAAAGCTTATCTATTTGATAGTGCGATTACTGGAGACTATACAGGAAAACGAGTTAAATCCTGGGTCATGGGGGGGGCATCAGTAAAAGGGCGGAGCGCTTTGTTTTTACCTGCTGAGTTAGCAATGGTCACTGAAGTGATGGATGTTTTAACTCATGCGCCCGATAATGTGCTGGCTAAGCGAAATAATCAGTGGCGTGGAGCCAGCCGATTGTGAGTGGTGCCTTGAAAAACTCTCCCTTACATTTTGCTCGTTTTGAGTTTAAATATATCTTGGCTACAAATTTAGCGGCTGAAATTGAGCAGGAGTTACAGCATTTCTTACAGTACGACCCTTTTGTGGTCGATAGGGAACACCATCGATATCAAGTGCGTAGTTTGTATTTTGATGACCCTGCTTATTCTGCTTTTTATGATAAGGTTGATGGCTTACATTCAAGGAATAAATATCGGTTACGTACTTATAGCTTGGTGGACTCTAGTGTAACTCCTTTGTTTTTGGAGAATAAAGGCCGGCACAATAATTTAGTGTATAAACATCGAACACCAATTATGCGAGGCGATTTATCTTGGAGCGATTTAGCGCAACAAGAGCTGGTACAGGCCATTTTAAAGCAAGCTGAAAGTAGTCGTGTTTTAGAACAGTTTTCCTATGATTGTTTGCGTAGGCGGTTAAGCGCTGTGGCATTAATTGATTATCAGCGACGCCCTTATGTCAGTAAATTTGATGCGAGTTTTCGCTTAACCTTTGATTCTCAGCTACAAGTAACTCAAACAGTTCGTTTATTTCCCAGTGCCGCCGTTAGTTGTCCGCTTAAAATATTGCCTGGGTATGTTATTTTAGAGGTTAAATTTAGGCATCATATGCCCGCTTGGTTCCATTCTATTATTCAGGCTTATGAGTTGCAGCGGGTTTCAATATCAAAAATTTGTGCAGGTATGAAGCGTTTAGGGCTTGGTGATGATGATTAGGCTTATTGTGCCAATGGAAATAGTGACAGACTTTTTTTCGTTAAATCAAAGGTGATATTTTAGAAATTAGACTAATGATAATTGGTATAATCACGCCTTCTTGAGATAACGGATTAGGTTCATTTTTTTCTCGTTCCCAAACTCTGTTTGGGAATGCGTGGCTAGAAGCTCTGCTGCACAGTTCGTTGAGTTGCTAATGGCACAGCGGAGCTGTTAAAGCGTGTATTCCCAAGTAGAACTTGGAAACAAGGTGTAAATTACTTTTGGCACTATATGAACGATGCCGGATATTTTAGAAATTAGACCAACTGATAGTTGGTCTAATCATGCTTTTTTTGAGATAAAAAACAAAAATAAGCAATAAATGAGAAATTATGGAAACTGTATTATTAAATTCTGATGGCAATCTTTTAAATTATTCCAATATTGAGATTTTAATTAATATCAATGTTGCCATTGTTGTTGGGATCATCCTTTCTGTTGTTTATAGGGCAACACATAAGGGCTTATCTTATTCTCAGTCATTTGCTCAGACCTTGGTTTTTATCGCTTTGATTGTGGCTTTAGTGGTGATGGTTATAGGTGGGAGTTTGGCGCGTGCTTTCGCGTTAGTAGGGGCGATGTCGATTATTCGATTTCGTACCGTACTAAAAGATACTAAAGATATGTCTTATGTGTTTGCTGCACTTGCACTTGGGATGGGCGCAGGTACTAGCAATTATTTTTTGGTCGGTGTTGGTACTTTAAGTTTAACGTTGCTGGCTTTTGCCTTGTATAT
>WTAG01000257.1 GCA_013139755.1 Methylomarinum sp.
ATTTATAAGTAGGGTATACCCGAAGCGTGAAAAAGTAAGGGTATCTACCCATACTCACTTCCTGTAAGTGCTTTAGGTTTGGCCATGATAGATACACTTTTGTGAGTTAGTTTATCCCTCTTAGGTATACTCCTTAACAGAGCACGCGACGATGGCTGTGCTGCCTACATAACGCTACATGTGTTATTGATTTCTGAGAAAATATCTATTAAGAAATGCAATACAAGAAACTCAAACAGAGAAAATTTTGGATGAGGGGAATTTAAATTTGATTTTAAACTTTAAGTGAAAACTTGCTTTAAACATATCGCCCCTTCATCAAGAGAGAGCTTAAGTCAGCAGTTTTGGCAAGAGGGACTTGCTAGAACAGTTGCTGACTAAGTCTTAGAATGTCGGTATGGTTTATTTAATGAACGCTAGGAACGCACAAAAAATATCGTAGATGCTTTTGCTATAGATAACAAAGTTTGTGGGCTTTATTTTTTGGCTCAAGCCATAACGTTTAAATTACCGCCAATCGCACCCATTTGTTGAGGCTGAGGCACTGAATTTATTAGCTGCATTTTAGTGGAGCCTTCAGTTTTGGTTTTAATATTGTCTAATTTCTGAGTAGCAACTTCAACAGCCATTTTAGATTGTTGAGATGAAACGCTACCACGAGATGCTATGTCAATGTTCATGTCAGTAACTCCTCTTTTTTTTCGAGTTTATAGAATAACGTAACATTTTGATTTTTAAGAGTGCACAGCTCACAGAAAATACATTTTCCCTTAAAAACCAGACTCTCTAATAAGGACTGCCATAACACGCTTCCACAAAAAACCGGCATAGCTTTCAGCTGGTGCATCTATCATTACATTGCCACGTACAGCTCTGTTAATCATTACATCTTGCGTGTCAGCCTGTAACCAAACACGATAAACCGAAGTTTCTGGCACTAAGTCATCGCCCTTATACCCTTTTACAGGCACACTACCTGAATAAATAGAGGCATACTCAGGAGCAATCTGATTACTTGAGGCATTATCTATTCTTATGATTTTACATTTAATACTGGGCCAATCTAATTGCTCCGGATAAAAAATAGCCTGCTGACTACTTAATACCTGCCCCAAATGCACCTCATTAACCAATGCCTCTATTTTATAAGCATTATCTTGCGCCAACGTTAATATGGCCTCATCCTGTGCAATCCATTCCCCTACATTTAATTGATCATTTATATCCAGAATCACACCTTCAAAAGGGGCTTTGAATAGTAACTTCTCACGTTCATTAAGCAGACTTTTATACTCACTCAAGGCGCTATCCAGCTCACTTAAAACGATACGTCTGCGATTAATCAAGCGCTTATCCTGACCATAAAATGATAACTGCCAACGCAATAACTCAACCTGAATCTGGCTCTGGCTAATACGCGAATCTAAATCGGAAGAATCAAACTGAATTAATGTTTGCCCTGCACTCACATGATCCCCTCGACTAACCAGCACTTGCCTTAATTGTCCGGGCAATGGCATATACATATCCATATATTTAGCCGCTTTTAAAACGGCAGGCGCTTCAACTCGTGACTGCCAGGGAATAAAGCAGATAAGCAATAGCAAAACGCTTGCTATCGCAGTTAATAGACTATTTTTATTCCAGGATATAGCCTCTCGATTAGCCAGCCAATGCTTAATTTCTTTAATAACAGGCAACGCAATAAACCAGATGATTTCAATCATCATTAAAATCACGCCTAAGGCTTTAAAGAAAAAATGATAGACCAATAAAGCAATCCCTAAAAACAATAGAAAGCGATAAACCCAGGTTCCCCAGGCATAAGCGACTAAAATACGGTGTAATCGTGTGGGCAATTGCTCTGGCAGTGTTTCCTGCATGGCAAATAAAGCGCGTCGCAATTGCCATTTAGCCAGATTAAACGCCCTCTGTTGCAAATTTTCTACTCCTAAAAAATCAGATAATAAATAATAGCCATCAAAACGCATAAAGGGATTTAGATTAATTAACAACGTCATAATCCAGGTTGTGCTTGCCATTAAAAACACAGCACTACGCAAAGCCCCATCAGGCAAAAAATGCCATAAACTGGTACAAATAATAGCTAATGCCAGTTCCACTGCAATACCAGCAATCGCAATCCCCAGGCGTTGCCGCCTGGAAGTTAATTTCCAGGCATCACTGGTATCGGTATACAGCACCGGAAACATCACCAAAAATGCCACCCCCATCGTAGCCACCCTACAACCATAACGGTGTGCGGTATAGGCATGGCCCAGTTCATGTAAAATTTTGGCTAAAGACAGGGCAAAACCATAAAAGACCATGCCCTCTAAACTAAAAAAATGCAGAAAGGTTTGGCTAAACAGCTCCCAGCGATCAATCAACACATACAAATTAATAACCAGCACGGCCATTAACAGATACAGAATGACAGGCTGATATAAACACCGAATATAAGGATAGGTTTGCTTTAATAAACGATCAGGGCGTAACAATGGCAGTTTAAAAAACAAATAATGATGTACCAGCCAGCTAAACCAGTGCTGTTTTGCGGCATTAGCCTGTTTAAGCAAATGCTGGGTAGCCTCTGCACCCTGCATCTGCAATAAGTTATGGCTAAATAAAAACTGATACAGCTCTGTTACATCCTCTTCAGTCACAGACAACTGATCCAGCTGCTGTATTTTCTCCACAACTGCGGCGGCTGTCCCCTGCGTCCAGGCCATTAGAATTTCACATTCTATTTGACCAATTCGGTAATATCGCTGATTAGCCGGATCATACAAAGACCAGGTGGGAGAACCATCAAAATTACTGGGTCCTGCAACTAAATCTAACTCCTGCCTTAACGGCGGCAGCTCAGTTACATCCCCAGCCATTGCCTAAGCACTGTCAGCGGTTTTCTTAACAAATAATAAATTAAAGGAACACTGTCACCATAGACTTTAGCCGTTCCTTTTAAACCAATTCGGGGTAACTGCCCTGCACCTTTAAAGCTTGCCTTTAAACGATAAGCCAACAGTTCATCTGCTGTAACCTGAGCCTGATACGCCGCATAATATAATGTTGCTTCTATCGGATTAATCGGGTCAATATTTAAAAACAATAACACCTTAGCACCGTTATGCAGATTTATTGCATCGGTAATCGGTAATTGAACTTCAAGCTCAACATCATCAGGGTCGGCGACCATTAAAATACGCTCGCCCAATTTAACCGGACGACCTATCCAGTCATTAACGTCAGAGAAAATTGCCACGCCACTATGCGGCGCTTTAATTTCCACTCGGCTCAACCAGTCTTCCATATTTTTAACTTCTGCCTGATGCTGTTCAATCCGGCTTTTTAAAATATTAACCTGTGATTTACTCTCTTGATCAAACATAGCCTGTTGAGCCGTTTTACGGTATTCCGCTTCGGCCACCGCCAACTCTTTGCGGCTAATACTCAGTTTATTATTAAGCGTGTTTTTGTCCAGATTGAGTAGAGGCTGGTCCTTTATCACAGGATCATTAGGTTGAATAAAGAAACGATCAACCACGCCATCAATAGCCGCCCTAAGCATGG
>WTAG01000338.1 GCA_013139755.1 Methylomarinum sp.
AGTTAGGCATTGAAAATATATCAGTAATCAGTGACTTATGAATTACATTTAATAAGAATTGTAGAATAAAATGAGTTTTCAAGTGATTGTTTTTATTTGTTATCATCTTATAAAATTGTACTTTTAAATATTCGTTAACTATTATATTTCAATTGCTTAGTTGTTCACTGGTAGCGGTATTGGATAGCCCCCTTGATATATCGTGCGTTATCTTCAAGTCCTTCAAGGTAATAATAGATTTTTACTACACTTAAAACTCTATTTTTTAGTGCGGAAGTTTTTTTGGTTTTGGAAAACTCCGTTACTGCTTTGTAAAACTTCAGTCATTGCAGTTGCTGTTAATGGGCGACTGAAATAAAACCCTTGTCCAATATGGCAGCCTAATTGCTTTAATAAAGCACATTGCCGGACATTTTCTATACCTTCAGCAACTAATGTTATTTTCATGCTGTGAGCAAGAGAACTTACTGCTGCGATGATACTGCTATCATCGTTATTATCGAAAATGTTTTGTACAAATGAACGATCTATTTTTAAAATATCAATTTCAAAACGTTTTAGGAAGCTCAGTGAAGAATAGCCTGTACCAAAATCATCAATCGCGATAGTTATGCCCATCGCTTTAAGCTCTTTTAAGGTGTTTTCCACATGGTTGAGATGAGTGAGCATGAGGCTTTCTGTGATTTCCACATGAATGTGGTGGCTTTTTAATTGCTGATTTTGTATGTTTTCTTTCAGTTGAGAAACTAAATTCTTCTCCATAAATTGACGGGCGGAAAAGTTAATTGCTACATAAAGCTCTGGCATTTGCATTTTTTGCCAGCGATTGAGTTGCAGACAGACCTCTTCTACTATCCATGCGCTAATGGGTATTATGAGTCCAACTTTTTCGGCAAGTGGAATGAATTTGTCTGGAGATAGCAGTCCTTTCTCGGGGTGTCGCCAACGAATCAATGCTTCTACACCAATAATTCGTCCACTGATCAAATCAACCTGTAATTGGTAAAACATCTCAAATTGATTGTCGATGAGTGCATGATGTAATTCGCGTTCCAGATTTAAATGTTGTTTTGCATGATTAGAAATATTATGATTATAAAAATGGTAGCCATCTCTTCCCATTTCTTTAACCTTGTACATGGCTGAGTCAGCAGCATCCAATAAACTTTCTGCTGATGTAGCATCTTTAGGGTAACAGCTGATGCCAATACTTGAACTGACAAAAAGTTCCTGATTATTTACGATGACAGCTTCATTTATGGATTCAAGAACGCGTTTAGCAATGTCATGAATCTGTTGCTCATTAGTAAGTTGAGTTAATAATAAAATAAACTCATCGCCTCCCCACCGTGCAGCAGTATCGGTTTCGTTGATACTGTGAGTTAATCTTTGAGATATTTCTATTAACAACTCATCACCCACTGCATGCCCTAAACCATCATTGATTTTTTTAAAGCCATCTAAATCAATAAATAAAATAGCCAGTTGATGGTTAGCTTGCTTGCTTGCTGCAATTGCTTCGGAAATTTTAGCGCCTAATAAAGTACGATTAGGTAATCCCGTGAGTGCATCATGAGTAGCTAAATGCAGCATTTTTTTATTAATTTTTATGATTTCACTGACATCAGTTAAGGCAATAACCAGGCTGCTACTTTTATTTCGATGAAAAATCGGATTGACTGCGAAACTAACAGCATATTCTTGTTGTTGGGCGTTAGTTACATAAAGGGGCTGGGGTATTTTAATTTCTTTGCCATTGCTGATTGCTTGAGTCAGAGGGGCGGCTTCTGAGGGATTCTTAAGACAAACAACCTGTTGAAACTTTTTTCCAAATGCATATTCTGAACTTACCCCGGTAATGATTTCAGCTGCTGGATTAATAAAAGTGATAATACCTTTCGAGTCTGTGGTGATAATACCATCAGCTATCGAATGTAATGTGGCCTGGGTTTTATCTTTTTCTGACAAAAGGGCCTGAGCAATTAATTCTTGCCGGTAATTACTCCACAAGGAGTAGCTAAGGATTAAAATAATTAATGACTCTAAGGGGTTATACCAAAGTAGAAAGTTACTTAATAAAACCAGGCTAATACTAATGTTAATAATTATGGCTGATGCTAATATGGCTAATGTTTGACGAGTGGAAACAAAGCCATAGCAGAGTAGGGGAATAAAAACACAGATAAAGCTTAGTGAACGAGTCCAGTTAACATTTAAAGATTGAATAACATTCTGGTTAAGTAAACTGGCCAACGTATTGACAGTAAGTTCAGCACCATTCATTAATTCTTTATGGCGAGTAGTCGGGGTGGCAAAGCGTTGTGATAATCCAGTTGCGGTGGCACTGATAATGATGAACTTATTTTCTAAACTGTGTTGTAAATCAGGATTTACAAGCACATCAGCATAAGATAATTGCTGAAAGTCGTTAAGTGAGTCCGTAAAAGGGATAAATTCAGGAAAGTTCGATTTGTCAGTGGAAAATGCCTGTTGAGAATCTGCCATCAAGATGGCCAATGCTAAACTCGGGTAGCTAGTCTTATTGTCGTGAGTGTTTAAATGAACGCCATTAACAATGCCTCTTGAGTCAAAACTGATTCGAGTTGCTGCTAATTGATTGGCTGCCTGGCTTAATAATGCGAAAGGCGGGGTGACCAGGGTTTTATTGGCGGCCGATTCCTCTATCAGGGTAGGTAAGACGACATGAGCATTTTGTTTTATGGCTTTAGCCAGTGCCTGGTCACTGACTGGGTTTTTTATATCCTGTTCCATAAACAAGATGTCTAAGCCTACAGCACGTACTTTTGTCTTTGTTAGCTGCTTGATCATATTGGCATGTATGGCTCTAGACCACGGCCAGCGCCCCAACTGTTGTAAGCTTTTGTCATCTATTGCAATAACAACAATATCCTTACTACTGGGTTTGCTGAATAAAAGGTTCTGGATATCATAATTCCACTCTTCTAACAATTTAAAATGAGTTAGCCCCGCCGCCAGCAGTCCACAAACTAAGGCTATAACCACGATAGTTTGATTAATGGGTTTAATATCCAGAGACGACTTCATACTTACAGAATTATTAAAATGAGAAGAGGTAAAGATAACAGTAACCAGTATCGTGCATCAATAGGTATTTCAAGCTGTTGAGGGTTACCAAATTCACTTGAAAAACCATCAGGGTCTAGGGTCCTGCCACGGATAAAGTAATCACCAGGTTCAAGTGTTTCAAGCTCAAATACGGGTTTGGTACTGTTTTTTTCAACTAAAATGTTTTTAAAAGCATCGTCAGAGGCCAATTGAAATTGATAGCTTTGAGTCGGCAAGCCTTTCTGAAATTGAATGCTTATTCCATCATCATTGATTTTTGCTTCACCCGCTTTAGGTGCGGAAGCAATACGTTTAAAGTGCTGGGTATCACCGAAAGGGCCATCTTTATGGTCTTTATCAATAGCCGCTATACGCCAATAGTAATCACCTAAGGCAAGTTTAAGCTCTGAGCTATATTCAACATCAGCATAATGTGGGAGATCAATAAGCGGCTGTATAAACTCGGCATTATCAGCTAATTGAAAATGATAGTCGGTGATATATTCTCTGTTTGTCCATTGAAAAATGGGCTGTTCATCAGGGGTTTGACTCTCTGCTTTTGGTAAAATAATTAACGGAGGTTCAGGTAATGCATTTACTGTAATAGCTATTTCACTGTTAAAACCTTCAATGTCTTGATGATCTACTGCGCGTAAGCGTAAAAAATAATGACCGTCGGCCAAATCTGTTGCCCGAATAATAGTTGATGAAAGGGTTTTATCATAAATAACCTGTTGAAATGCTTCATCATTAGCAATCTGCAGGCGATGTTTCCTGGCTTTAGCCTGCACTTCAATTTGAAACTGTAAAGGGTTTCTCTCGAAAATGGCTGGAATGTTGCTAATATCAGGTGCAGGTAGTAATTTAACGGGAAGGCTTTTGCTGTTAGCTGAGGAAATAATGCCAAACCCGGCATTGATATTTTGTTTTTGCAGGGGAGATTTTACCGCCACACTGCCCTCTAAAACCTCAGTAATCGCATTTTTTTCTTGAGAGCTCAGTCTGTAATTAGTCCCTCGGACAGAGGTTGAACTGAGAGGTGTATTAATTTTAAATTGACTGGAGCTGCCTTTTTTAGGGGCTACCTGTGTTTCCAGACGCCCTTTGTTCAAGTGTAATTGAGTTTTTGACATGCCAGTATTTTCAAACAGGCTTAATGGACCCATTTGTAAATGACTATTTTCTTGTAAAGAGAGCTGTGAGCCATCAATAAATTTAACTAAGAGAGTGGTATCTGCCTGGGTGATCACTTTATCCCCCTCAATAAGAATATCACCGATTTTAGCGGTTTTTTTCTGTTGAGTATTTTCGTCTATTAAACTGGCATACCCTTGTATTTGGATTATACGTGCAATGGCAGGGTGTGAGATCAGCCATTTTTCAGGAATTACAATCTGTGAGCCAGGAGAAAGATGGTAAGGATCTTTTATTTTGTTTAAGGTCTGTAGTTGTTTTAGGTGGCTGTAGCCACCAAGATACTTTTCAGATATATCCCATAAGGTATCATTGTTTATAACCCTATAAACCCAATCATCAGCTAAGCAGGAAAAACTGAGCAATAATAATGTACTTAAAATAATAGAGTGGCTGTTGGATCTTGTGTGACTAAAATATGTTTTCATATGCGCTATTATTTGGTGTCAGGTTAAAAGATGCATGCCATTGTAACTTATACTCCACGCGGTCACGGTTGCGGATGTTGAAAACATCTGAAATTTTGGATTCAAAAGCGTTATTATTTGTTCCTTAAAAGTGGTTTTCACATTATCAAGGCAGTCATTCATGGCCTCATTTAAAATGATGAAACGACCCATAATCTTTATTATAAAGACACTTCTTTTTTGTAAATTTTCACAAGCGGTCTATCAAATTTAAGTTCGGTAGGTTGGGGGTGACGACAGGAACCCCATCGTCTTTGCGTTACAACAACAGGTTGGGTTTCGTACCTCAACCCAACCTACTGCGCTATTCGTTTTGGAGTTCAAATGGATGATTTAACGAAACAATCTTTTAACAATTCTGTTGGTATGTTTAAGAGAAGTTGCCCGCTTTTGGCTGACCAAATAGGGTTCATATAATGGCAAATGTGAATCTCGAAAATATGAGTCTGTATTTTTTGATACGTGAACTGATATATGACGGCACTGCAGGTATCGATAAAAGCACTGAGCCAATTGAAATAAATGAGCTAATAAGGCAATTGACTAAAAAGAGCGGTATTAACCTTGGAGATGAAAAGAAAAAATGGATTGATTGGTTTATAAGCACCTGTTCTGGAGCTACAGATATTGAAAAAGATTCAATTGTGTTGACCAATCAAATAATTGAAGCAGAAAACAAATATTTACCCAGAATTAAACCCAACACGTAAGGCGGAACCGTGATGGGTCGTAAGTTGGAATGGCGATATCGTTTTCCGACATGATATATACGATGGGCTACAAGGTAATGATGTCTTTTGATAAGGAAGTGAAACTGCTTTTCCTCTTGTATGGTAAATGACTTTATTCTTTCCTGTGGTTTTGGCGGTTGGCGGAAAACGCTGGCGCTATTCCGCCCTACGCACTTTTGATGTAATTGATGAAGGGGGATCTTTGTTGGCTAGCTTGATGAGTGATATCGATAATACAGAAAATATATGGTATTTCCTGGTGTCAGGGCGTGATTATAAGCTTCAGGTTCAGGTCGTTGATGGTGCGGTTTTTAATTGGGATTATGGCTTGGCTTGGCAAGTTTCAGCTGTAGCTGTTCCTGCCGCAGTCTGGTTTTTTATCAGCGGATTGTTGGGGCTGTTTGGGCTAAAACGTAGTGTGAGAAAATAGCTTGACGAAAGTTTAAAAAACCTGGTTATTTTTAATGGCCGGGTTTTTTTATGTCTGGTGTTTTTTTGTTGGGTAACGGATAGTCTAGGTGTGTGAAATGACGCAGTAGAGTGTGGCATATGTCACAGTTGTTTTTATAAGTTGGTTTATATGGCTTTAGACCAAAATGAGAATAGGCTGCATTAAAACAGGGGTTTACCTTTTATTGCTATTGGGACTGAAATGTTGGCTTGAGTTTTGCTTTGTAAAACATGTGATTATAAGAAAGTTATTGCGGACATATAGGAACGTGCATGAAACAACTTTCCGATCTCTAACGGGTCTTTTTGCTCCAGATGGGATGATCTCATTCGTTGTGTAGAATAACTATACGCCTCATGAGATCATCCCACCTGAAGCAAAAATCCTGCGTTATAACTTCGGGAAGTTATTCCATACACGCTCCATAGGGATTAGGTCTTGCTGATAAATGTTGGAAGGAGTCATTTCTTTGATTATATTTAGAGGCTAATTTATCAGGATGATAGGTTAGCTTTATTCGGGTTCAATAACCAACATAAAAAAGGATTACAATGCTAAAAAAACAATTAATAAATTTATCTGCAGTTTGCGTGTTAGCTGCTTCTAGTGGTGTCGCAATGGCACATCTTAATATTGCTCAAGAAGATGCAGTTGTTGTTGGTGAAGGTTCCAGAGAATATAAAGAAGGTGGAAGTGCTTTCCTGGATGTAAATATTTCACATGATTGTACTAATGCAGAAGGAAAGCATTTTCCGACGACAGGCGTTGCTTTATTAATGCCAAATGGACAAAACGTACCTGGTACTTTTACTGCTGATCGTAGTGGTAATGTCTATGGTGCCAATGCTGTGATGGGAGTTAAGCAGCGTGTTAGTGCTATCTTTAAAAAAACCAAGGTGGTTAAAGGCCCAGTAGAGGCTTTTTATAGCCATGGTGAGAAAACAGAAGATGTACGTGTTCTAAAATGGATGCATGGAAAAGTTGATAACGATCATTATGAGAATCTGGAATTTAAAACAAGTTTCCCCAAAATTGATCCTGAAAGCTGTGTAGCAAAGATTAAAATGTATTTCCCAACAGTGCAATACTGTAAAAAAGGATATAAAACAGCCTGGGTAAAAACAGCGGATAGTGTTTTTGGAATGGGGGATGCTAAAACACGAGTAACGGACACTTATGCAGCATCTGCGACTGTGGTTAGAACATCTGAGCTTCCTGCAAGCTGTGGAGAAGGTGAAACTGTAGAAGTCATGCCTACGGTTGAAGATATTAATATGTACTTAGGTAAAAAATCTAAGCATAAACATAAACAC
>WTAG01000345.1 GCA_013139755.1 Methylomarinum sp.
TATTAGCTTTGGGCTTATTGATCTTAGTGTTATTACCTAGGGCTAATATTAAGTAACTAGGGGGCAGAGTAAACTTAAACCAGTCATCAATACCCACGCATGAATATCTTCCTTATGTTTTTTTAGTGATCTTTCTGTCAGGCGGCATAAGCGACAAAATCTTGTTCGCTAGCAAAGCACTCTGTACCTTGTTGAATCACATGCTGAAGGGATTCCTACGGGACATACTCTGGGTAATCTCGCCATTTGTTTCACCTAAAGTAAATAAATGGAATATAACAGAAATTTAAGTTTACTCTGCCCCCAGTTATCATTTGCTAAAAATAGCATGTTTATTTTCCTCACTTCCAGTGACAAAAAATGGAGTATTTTTAATCGAACTATAGCCTGATTCTCTTAAATAATAAGGCATATAAATTATATGGTAGAATCACGGTCGATATGTAACGATTTGTTATATATAAATAATAATAACAAACACATCAAGAGGTTATAATAATGAAGCTTATAAAAACGATCGCATTAAGTCTGTTCATGATTCTGTCTACTCTGGGTATTTCTTCTGTCGCTTTTGCAGGCGCTAATCAGGATGTTGATAAAGTTTCTGCAAAAATTTCAGAAGCATCGAAAGCTATTGATAGTGGAGCATCTAGTGATGAGGTGATGTTTATAATTAAAGAAGCCGCTGGTTTGGTAGGTGAGCTGCAACTTAATGATAATGTTGTCGCTAAACGTCAACGAGCTAGCGGTGCTTTAAAAAAAGCACGGAGAGCGGCTAAAAAAGGTAACTTAGAGGCCTCTAAAAAACATTTAGAAGATGCGAGCAACCGTTTTTCTAAGATAAAAAGTCTTATATAGTGGAGCAGAACATCTGAGGATGTTGTGTTTGATTAGGCAGTTACCCTCAAAAGTGTTAATTCAAGTTTAAATGAAGGCATACTCAATAGATGGAGCGGTAATTTAGGTCTGTCAGTGAGAGTAAATAAAGGGCTGTAGCAAATTATTGTTACGGTCTTTTTTATGCCTGGTGTTTTTGTATCAGTATATTTTCGTTAAATAAGTAATCTTTAAGTAATTGGGGGCAGAGTAAACTTAAATCAGTCATCAATACCCACGCATGAATATCTACCTTATGTTTTTTGAGTAATCTTTCAGCCAGGCGACATAAACGACAAAATCTTATTTGCTAGTAAAGCCACCTGTCGGTTGTTACCTCGTTGAATTACATGCTGGAGGGATTCCTATGGGACATACTTTGGGTAATCTTGCTATAAATTCCTCAACTGTAACCGCGCGAAGTATAATGGCAGTTTATTGCTTTAATTATTATTGATAACGCTTATTTGAATGACAGAAAACAAACAATCTGCAATTGAAGTTCCGGTATGGGAATACGCCTATGGAGGCCCAGCCAGTCAAGGAAAAATAAAAACCTTACCTGATGATTTTATCGTAGAAGAGCAATTATCTTTTGAGCCAGAAGGTGCTGGGGAACATGCTTTTTTACAGATAGAAAAGTGTGGGGAGAACACTGATTTTGTTGCACGATTGCTGGCTAGGTTTGCGGGTGTTAGACAAAGAGATGTTAGTTATGCGGGGATTAAAGACCGACACGCTAGAACAACTCAATGGTTTAGTGTGTGGTTACCTGGCAAACAAGACCCTGACTGGAAGCAGATGGAGAATGAAACGATTAAGGTTTTACAGGCTACACGACATGCAAGAAAACTTAAGCGCGGGGTTTTGTCAGGTAATCAATTCCAAATACGTGTTCGAGATTGGCAGGGTGATAAAACACAACTTGAGCAACAGCTGCAACAAATCAAAAATCATGGGTTTCCTAATTATTTTGGTGTTCAACGATTTGGAAATCAGGGGCAAAATGTTAATAGAGCGCTTAGCTTATTTGCAGGGGCAAAAGTGAAGCGAGAACAACGCAGTATTTATTTGTCTGCGGCAAGGTCTTATTTATTTAATCAGTTACTGTCATCAAGAATTTTAGCAGGTAACTGGAATCAGGCGATTGAAGGTGATGTCTGTATTTTTGATCAGTCAAATAGTTACTTTAAGGTGGATACTCTAGATGACTCTGTTGTTGAACGGGTTAATGCTGCGGATATTCACCCAACAGGGATGATGTACGGAAAAGGCGAGAGTGAGGTTTCAGGACAAGCACAGCTGATTGAACAAAGTATTATTAATGATGCGCCTGAATTAGCTGAAGGTTTGGTTAAGCTGGACTTAAGAGCTGATAGACGTGCTTTAAGAGTAATGGTGAAGAATTTACATTGGGAGATTATAGATGAATCTGAGTTGTTACTTCGTTTTTCTCTGCCTTCGGGGTGTTATGCAACATCGTTGTTAAGAGAATTGCTGCTTATTAATTGAATGTTGCCTTGGTTGAGGAGAGGAGGTTTAATCTGTTTTTTTTTAATGATTCATCGATATACATTAGTTTAGTTACTATATAATGCCCTCTGATATTAAAATGGATGGTTACGATTTTAGTAACATTTGATTTTTTGAATACTTGAATCATAATGCGGATAAAATGAGACTTAGGCATTTGTTGAAAAATGATGTTCAATTAGAGCTTGCAATGCAAGATATGT
>WTAG01000478.1 GCA_013139755.1 Methylomarinum sp.
CGTTTTCTATATAGGTCGTTATCTTTACTTCAACAGGAAAAGATGAACCATCTTTGCGTTGCTTTCTACCGTTAACAAATACAGGGTTCCCCTGTTTACATGATTGCCATAAGTTAAGTAATCGTTCCCGTGTTTCACCTGTTTCTATATCAAAAACAGTCAGTGATTTTAGTTCTTCTTTGGTATAGTCTAGCTGAGTTAATATCGCGTGGTTAGCATCATAAATATAGCCTTGTTCATCATGAATCAAAATGCCATCAGCGATATTTTGAAATAAAACCTCGGTATGAATGTTATTTATTTTCTGTTCTTGATGCTGATTAAATTTTATTTTTTTAGCGGCATGTTCCAGTGCTAATAATAGTTTATCCTGAGGGAGTGATTTGTTTAGATAGTCAGCTGCACCATGACGCAGGGATATTAATGCAGAATCAATCTCTACATGATCTGACAACATTAAACAGCGTATTTCTGGGTTTTGTATGATGAGCTGATCAAGTAGATCAATACCATTTTGGTGATTAAGTTTTAGATCAATCAGCGCTAATTGAGGGTTAAACTCAGTGGCGATAAGGGTTGCTTCAGCGATATTATCCGTAATTTTTACAGAATAATTCTGCGTGGATAGAAAAGAAGCCTGGTCTTTGGCTGACGCTTTATCCTCAGCAACAATTAACAGTCGCAATGCCGCTTTTTTACTAAAAATATTCATTTAAATCGTCAGTCTGTTAAGCAATGTGCAGGTAAGAATCTCGTTTAATTACTAGGGAGTATGCCTAATTATTAGTAGATTGTTAGCATAATTTTAAGTGCTATATAATTATTTGGTTATATTATAATGCTGCTGTTTTTTTTCGACAACCTCTAATTATTTCGCCCCGTTTTCTATGTTGATTATTACTAATCATGATTAAGGAGAGATAATTCACTTTTTCACCGCGTAAACTGGATATGTCGTGAATAATACGCTCTTCTGGAGAGCCTGCTTTTTCAATGAAACAACTGTTGGCTAATAAGGATTTATCTTCCAGTAGGCTGATAATGTCATCTAATATAGGTTTAACTTTTAATAGTATCAGCGTATCAAAATCATTGAGTAGCGATTCAATCATTTCTATACCATAACCTGCTGGAATAATGGCTACGGTATCATCGGTATCCGCTAAAGGCACTTCGGCACGGGCCGCCGCGGCATTAAATGAAGTAACTCCTGGGATAGTTTCTATATCAGTGTTTTCATCTAAACCTTTAACTGTTTTAGCTAAATGTTGAAAGGTAGAGAAGGTTGAGGCATCCCCCTCGACTAAAAAAACCACATCTTGTCCTTGCTGTAGAATTTCCAGTACTGTTTGAGCTGCTTGTAGCCAGTATTTAGCTAAAATTTCCTTATCATGTGACATAGGGAAAACTAAAGCGGTACTGTTTTCGGGTTCTTCAAGCCCTGCATTTAAGGCAATTTGTAATGCATAACTGGGGGTGTTCTTTTTCTTGATAGGATATGTCCAATACGCATCAGACTGTAATAACTGCCATGCACGACGTGTCATTAAATCAGGGTCGCCAGGACCTAAAGAGAGCCCATAAAGTTTTCCGATCATAATGTTTGATTCCTTTGTGCTGAAATAATCCATACTGGATTTTCGGCTTGCATTCTATGCATATGTAAAATAGGTTGGCTGCGTGATGCTTGTAGTTGAGTCATATCCCACTGAGCTTCCAGAGTTTTTAATGTATCTATCGCGGTAGTTAAATTTTCGATAGTGACAAAATTCATCACTAACCAGCCATCAGCTGTTAAGCGTTGTAGACATAGTTTAATTAAATCAGCTAATTCACCACCTGTTCCTCCCATAAATACAGCATTAGGGGTAGGCCAGTCTTCTAAGCCTGTAGGTGCTTTATTGTTGATTAAGTGATAATTATTAATGTCTAACTGTTTTGCGTTATCCGAGGCTATTTCGAAATCAGCGATATTTTTCTCTATGGCATAGACATACCCACGCGTTGTTAAGCGGGCGGCTTCTAAGCCAACTGAGCCGGAGCCTGCGCCAATATCCCAAACAATACTGTCAGATTTTAATTGCATACGGGCTAAAGAAACGGCTCGCACTTCACGTTTGGTAATCAAGCCTTTATCAGGTTTACGTTGTTTAAAATCACTGTCTTGTAAACCAAACAAGATGTTTGGCTCCCTGGCCGTTTTCCGTTGTAGGATGACAATGTCATTGCCGTTAAAGCTTTGTTCTGCAATTGCTTCAACAGTTTCGCCATGCACTATCTTTTCATCTGTCGCTAACAGGTTTTCTGCTACTGTGATGTTAAATTGATCGGCAATGGTTTCTTGCAACATCATGCGTGCGATACGATCTGGCGTATTTTCGGGGCCAGTTAAAATAGCCAATTTATCTGAATTAAAGATATCTTGTAACAGGGGATATAAACCGTGTTCAGGGCCTGCTGCTTTATGCCATTCGCCTGTGTCTTTAGTGTGAGTCGATGCGATTTTTGCATCTTGCCAAGATAGGCCAATTTGAGCAAAGGCTAATTGTATCGATGATACATTGGGTATGATTTGTAATGCATTATGAGACAGTCTTTTGTATAAATAACTGGCAATACCATGACATAGCGGATCACCAGTTGCTAAAACAATCACTTGCTGTTGTTGAGCTAAGGCATGGTTAATCCAGACGGGTACATCTTTTAAATGACCCGTTAAATCTTTTTGTTCTGCCTTGGAAATTTGTTGCTCAAATAATTTTAAGGTACGGCTGGCCGCAATAACTAAATCAGCAGATTGAATGGCTGCCAATGCATCGGGGCTTAGTCCCTGTGTACCGTTATCCAGTACGCCTATAATTTTACAGCGCATTAATGTTCCTCATAATGTGATAGCTTGCCACCTTCAAAATCACAAATTAAAATTTTATAGCTAAATCTATCGGGGTAGCGTGATTTGAGCGTGTTAACCACACGTTTAGAGAGTTCTTGATAGAAAGCGGTAGCTAATCCTAGTTCTTCCATGCATTCACCGGCATAACGTGCCGTTTCCCCTTGGCTAATAGCATCACAAACACTTTGTTCTGCACCGACCGTTTTAGCAATATCTGCTAATAACTGTGTATTGACAGGGTTTCTGCGGGCGTGAGTAATAATTTCACCTTGGGCAATTTTAGTCAGTTTACCAACCATGCCACCAATAATAATTTGTTTAATACCATTTTCTTCTGCTGTATCTAAAGCCGGGCCTAAAAAGTCACCCATTTGTACAAAACAAGCAGCTTGCAATTGAGGTAGTTCTCGTAAAGTAAACTTTTCTGTACGCCCACCGGTGGTTAATACCACGGTATCAAGCTCTTGTTTTGCAGCCACTTCGATGCCTTGTACCACGCTGGCGCGAAATGCAGCGGTAGAGTAGGGGTGAACAATACCTGTAGTACCTAAAATAGAAATACCGCCGATAATACCAAGGCGGTCATTTAAGGTTTTTTTAGCCATTATTTCACCGTCAGGGACGGAAATAGTGACAAGTAAACCTTGGATTTTTAATAGCTCACCAGCTACTTCACGCACATTCTGTTGAATGTTTTTTCTTGGCACAGGGTTAATTGCAGGGCCATTTACCTCAAGTCCTAAGCCTCGCATGGTAATGGTTCCTACCCCTGGACCTCCCGCTAAAATTATTTCGCCTATTTGTTCGGGCAAACGATCTATATCAACGGTTAAATGTGCTTTATGGGTACAGTCAGGATCATCGCCGGCATCTTTAATGACCACAGCGTGGGCATGTTCTGAGTCACAAGTACCTTCAGTGACGGCAAAGGTAACTCGTTGCCCGTTGGGTAACAGTGATTCAATCTGCTCAGGAACCTGTCCGGTGACTAAACCTGTCACAGCGGCTCTTGCAGCCGCAGCACTACAAGCACCTGTGCTAAATCCTTTGCGTGTACCTTTGGGTTTTTTAGCTTGCATAATGCCTTATTTATTTTGTGCTTCAGCCAGCGCTAATAGGGCATGGATTGCTGCAACAACTAATGTAGAACCGCCTTTACGACCATGAGTAATAATCCACGGTACTTTAGTTAAAGTCTCAAGTTCTGCTTTAGACTCAGCGGCAGAAACAAAGCCTACAGGCATTCCGACAATTAATGCAGGTTTAAGATTGTCTTCTTTAATTAAACGAATTACTTCTAATAATGCGGTAGGGGCATTTCCCACTGCCACAATACTACCTTCTAAAAGCCCCGCTTTATGGGCTTTACGCATTGCTTGTACGGCGCGTGTGGTATTTTCTGCTTTCGCTTGGCTGATGACATCTTCATCAGAAATAAAGTGATGCGTACTTACACCAAAATGGCTTAGACGAGGCTTAGATAAACCTACGCAGATCATCTCGACATCAGCAACAATCGCTGCACCTTTTAAAATGGCGGTTAACCCTGCTTCAACAGCATGGTCATGAAAACGGCTTAAGCCATTAAACTCAAAATCAGCTGTGGCATGAATCATACGGCGGACGATTTGCCATTGAGCATCGGTGTAATTGTGATCGCCGGTTTCATTATCAACAATGGCAAAGGAATCATGTTCAATTTTTTGACCCGCTTGGGTCAATTGTTCGGTAACAGTGTTTTGGCTCATAATGGGTACGGTGTATTTGTTTGGAGGTGGGGCTAAAGCCTCACGTCCAAAAGATCTAAAAATATCTACAGTATAATCTTTCGTGTAGTAGGATGCCAAAGCAATAGGCTTTTATTGTAATGATTCTGGAGCAATGAATAATGCCATCAGTAATACAAAGAAATTTTATTAGTGCAGAGGATTATTTGCAGCAAGATATTTTTGATTTGGTAACAGAAAATGTACGCAATTACCGCTTATCATATAATTTAGCTTTACCTGATGCAATTATTGGTGCAACAGCTGTTTTTTATCAAATGCCATTATTTATATGCAATCCGTAAAGACTTTAAATTTTTACTCGAAATGCAGTTAGCTAAATATGATTAAAATGTAGGCTGGGTTGAGGAACGAAACCCAGCAGGTCAATATGAAACATGAGAACATACAAACGACTAAAAATTGAAGGAGGCTGTTATTTCTTTACTGTTGTTTTAGTTCAACGAAACGGAAATAACTTATTAAGTGAGCAGGTTGATTCCTTGCGAGAATCATTTAAGCATGTTCAAAAGAATCATCCTTTTACAATGAATGCTATTGTGATTATGCCCGATCATTTGCATTGTATTTGGCAATTACCCGAAGGGGATGATAACTTTTCTACTCGTTGGCGATTGATTAATGCGCACTTTTCACAATCAATTAAAAAAGGTGAAGAGATCAATAAAAGTCGTCAGAGAAAAGGAGAGCGAGGGATTTGGCAACGCCGTTTTTGGGAACATG
Source organism: Methylomarinum sp. (assembly GCA_013139755.1). Next base: position 5,404 of record WTAG01000478.1, read on the forward strand.
TTATTCGTGATGATGTTGATTATGCAAACCATGTAGACTACATTCATTACAATCCTGTGAAGCATGGGTATGTTGATCGTGTAGTCGATTGGGAGTATTCATCTTTTCATCGTTGGGTCGAAAAGGGGATTTACCCTTCAAATTGGGCAGCTTCAGATGATGTTATTAAGTTGACTATTGAGTGAGGGTGCTGGGATTACGCGTTGCTTCATCCCAGCCTACGTTTTTAGTGGCTGTGACCATGCCCATGTTCCTGGGCAAATTCTCTGTAGCTACAGCCATCACATTCCATCATCGGTTTATTGTCTGGGTGCTGTAATGCCTTAACATTGTCATCTAGCAACGTGTATATTTCGGGTTCAAAACCTAGGTAATCGCCTAACGCAAAACGAATTTCAGGGTATTGCTTTTGTAAATATTTAAACTGCTCGGCAATACGGGTGATTAATGTGCCTGTAAACAAGTAATAAGGCTGAATCACAATTTGCGTCATGCCTAGTTTGACTTGTCTTTGTACCGCTGTTTCTAAGCGCGGAAAGGTAATGCCGGTAAAAGCAATATCAACAAGGTCGTGATGGGTTTCTTCTTGTACCCAGCGGGCTAGTTTAGCCACTTCACCGTTAGCAATTTTATCTGATGAACCCCGGCCTAAAATAATGACCCCTGTGGTTTTAGGGTCAGGCATAGCAATAGTATCCATTACCTGTGTTATACGACGTGTAATGACTTTTAACGTTGTCATGCTCACGCCTAAGTGTTTGCCATAGATAAACTCAACATCTGGATGGCGTAGTCTGGCCTTTTCTAAATGCTCAGGTATTTCCATTTTTACATGACCCGCGGCATTTAATATTAACGGTATAACTAAGACTTTAGAGGCATTTTTGGCTGCGTTGTCAAAACCTTCATCTAACAAAACATCTGCAAATTCTATATAACAAACTTCAATATGCCAATCTGGGTGTTGTACTTTCCAGTTGTCTGCAAATTGTTCGATTTCTTTGTTGCCATTAGGGTCGCGGGAGCCATGTCCTACTAATAAAATTGTTTCAGTCATTCTTTATTTGGTCTCTTTTTCTGCTTTGCGAAAACGATGAGTAAACGCGGCATCGTAAAGTTTTGATTTTTTTAATTCAGGCCAGTGCCTTGCGCCTAAAGTGGGGCTGGCGATAATCATCGCTTGGCTGTTAATTTTGGCTTCTTTGCATTTTTCTCGAATATCAGACAAAGTACCTCGAATGATTTGTTCTTCACCCGGCCAACTGGCTTTGTGTAC
>WTAG01000631.1 GCA_013139755.1 Methylomarinum sp.
AAGAAAGCCAGTAAAAAAGCGCTAATCAGTAAAATTACAATCCAGTAACCTTCGGGTAAACTGGGAAATTGCTGAACCAATACAATGCCTGCCAGCAACGACAAGATAGAAAAGATCATCTAGCGGCGATATTAATCGCTCTCTTCAGCGTCAACATTTATATAACTATCTACAAAAGCCTTTAAACCTTCTTGAACAAGATCGTATGTGGTATCAATATTACTAGCAATATCGCCTTCCAAAACATTAAGCCCGGTGAGTATTTCTCTGGCTTCTGAAAAACCTTGATTTATACCACCGCCAATAATTTCAGCAAATGACTTGGCTGCTTCTTCATTACTCATCCCAGGATTTTGCTTCTGGTACTGCGAAAAAAAAGCGGTACTCATTGAAACAATTCGATCAGCTGTTGCCTCAGGGCTTACATCAAGCTCTGAATCGTATGCTGCTTGAATGGCATTATCACCAAAATCCGCCTTTAAAACATCATTTATGCCCTCTATAGCCGTCTTATATAGCAAGGCTAACGGTTCATTTCCAGCACTCACACTGGCTTCAGCATTCGTTTTCAGAATCGCACTATTCAATTGTTGTTTTATAGCGCTGGGCGTTAAATCAGCTTTTTTTAACTCATTCTTTTTATGAGCCGCTTCTGACACAGCCTGCCCTAAAGGGGCACCAGCGTCTTTACTATAGCTTGCTTTTAATTGTTTAACATTTTGAGAAAATGTTGATGTATTGGTTATATTTTTCATGGCAACCTCTTTTAAACACTTACCCTTTAAAGTATAGCGACTGCTAGTTAAAAAACTAAAAAAAAAAGTTACGTATTGATAAATATGAAATTATGCGGCATTATTTTAGTCACAGCCTAGTTATTTTATAAACCATCAAATTCATATACTAAATATGCCTAAACTTTTACACCAATTGCTAACAAAAAACTCAAATTGCACACCATCTGATATAGCAATCTCTCACAAAAAAAACAACTGGAGCTATGAACAACTAACTCAACTGGTAGAGCTACAAGCTAAAGCGTTCATTGGAATTAACTTAAAACCCTTACAGAGAGTTGCTATCTATCTGCCAAAACAAATAGAAACTGTCAGCGGATTTTTATCAATTAACCTTGCTGGTGGGGTATTTGTTCCTATTAACCCTGTTCTAAAAGCAGCTCAAGTGAGTTACATTTTAAATGACTGCAATGTACAAATATTAATTACCTCAAAAAGTCGTTTACATGGCTTAACAACGCAATTAGAAAACTGTCCAGATCTGCATACAATTTTATTGGTTGACGATCAACTGCCCGATCTCGATATTTATCCAGATAAACACATTTTAGGGTGGAACGACTTCCTTGACCATGCCAATAATCAAACCATGCCCTCCCTTATTGACACTTATATGGCTGCCATACTTTACACATCAGGCAGTACGGGAAAACCCAAAGGTGTTGTACTTTCTCATATTAATATTATCTCAGGGGCTAATAGTGTTGCTGAATATCTAGATATCACAGCCAAAGATAAAATACTTGCTGTTCTCCCATTAAGCTTTGACTATGGCTTAAATCAACTCACAAGTTCACTATTTAAAGGGGCGACATGTGTATTACTAGACTACTTATTGCCTAGAGATGTAATAAAAGCCCTAGACGCTCATCAAATTACTGGTTTAGCAGCCGTCCCCCCTTTATGGGCACAACTAACAAACCTTGAGTGGCCAGAAAGTATTAACCAGCACCTACGCTATATGACTAATTCAGGGGGCAAAATGCCCAAAAGTGTTCTGGAAACTATTCGATCTAAAGTCCCTGCCAGTCAATTTTACCTTATGTATGGCCTGACAGAAGCATTTCGCTCCACCTACTTACCTGCAGAACAACTTGAACAGCGCCCTGACTCCATGGGGAAAGCCATTCCCAATGCTGAAGTATTAGTTGTCAGAGAAGATGGCAGCCTTTGCGCGCCACATGAACCTGGTGAACTAGTGCATCGTGGAACTTTAGTTGCCATGGGATACTGGAACGACCCAGAAAAAACAGCCGAACGTTTTAAACCTGCCCCTACTCAACTTAAAGAACTCCCTATAACTGAGGTTGCTGTGTGGTCTGGTGACCAGGTCAGCATGGATGAAGAAGGTTATTTATATTTTGTGGGACGCAAAGATGACATGTTAAAAACTTCTGGCTATCGCGTCAGCCCAACTGAAATAGAAGAAATAATATACAGTTCAGGATTAGTAAAAGAAGCGGCTGCAATTGGGATTCCTGATGATATATTAGGCCATACTATCCTAGTCATCATAAGTACAGAAAATGATGATCAGTTTAATGAAGACAAACTAATGGCTTTATGTAGATCGCAACTAGCAAACTTTATGATTCCTGCTAAAATCATTACATTAAATGAATTACCCAAAAATCCAAATGGAAAAATTGATCGAAAATTTTTGACCATACAATTTGCTAATGTTTTTGACCCCACAACTAAATAAATCATATTTTTCGACTGACATAATTATTAGACATCATGAGTAAAACACCACCTCAACACGACACTAGCTATTCATTTCCCACGCATGATAATGAAATTTTTATCGGTGGCATAAAAGTTTCACAACTTGCTCAGCGTATTGGGCAAACCCCTTTTTATGTCTATGACCGACAACGCCTTAGCCAGCGTATCAGTGATTTACGTCAACAAATGCCAGCAGAGTTAAAAATACACTATGCATTAAAAGCTAACCCTATGCCGGCATTAGTTCAGCATATGTCAACACTAGTTGATGGCTTTGACCTTGCTTCGGCAAAAGAAATGCAGATTGCACTGAATACCTCTATGTCAGCTAAACACATTAGCATGGCTGGCCCAGGGAAACGGCCAGAAGAATTAAGCCAGGCTATAGCAGCAGGCATTACAATTCATATTGAATCAGCACATGAACTAGAATCAATCGCTTTAATTTCACAAAAAACGGGCCTTCAGGCACATGTTGCCATTCGTATAAACCCTGCCTTTGAGCTTAAGGCATCTGGAATGAAAATGGGCGGAGGACCCAAACAATTTGGCATTGATGAAGAAGAGCTTCCCAATATTTTAGAGCGCGTTAAAATTCTTGATTTAGACTTCATAGGGTTTCACATCTATAGCGGATCGCAAAACCTTAAAGCAGATTCAATTATCGAAGCCCAGCAAAAAAGCTTATCATTAGCAAACAAGCTTTCAGAACATTGCCCAAACTCTATTAAAAAACTGAATATTGGCGGTGGTTATGGTATTCCTTATTTTCCTGGAGAAACGTCCTTAAATACCCAAAAAATTGGTGATGCTTTAGAAATTGCCATGGGTAATTTTAAAAATGATCATCCTGATACTGAAGTTATTATTGAGCTGGGACGCTATCTTGTTGGCGAAGCTGGCTTATACGTTTGTCAGGTTATAGACAAAAAAATATCTCGAGGCCAAACCTATCTTGTTGTGAACGGTGGATTACATCATCACCTTGCTGCATCTGGAAATTTTGGTCAGGTAATACGCAAAAATTACCCCGTTTCTATTGCAAATAAAATGCATGAAACAGAAATTGAAACAGTCAATATTGTCGGGCCTTTATGTACCCCTCTTGATATTCTTGCAAATAAGATGTCATTGCCCAAGGCTGAAATAGGTGATTTTGTTATCGTCCATCAATCAGGTGCCTATGGCTATACAGCTAGTCCTCATCAGTTTTTAAGCCAGCCAGAATGTGTAGAAGCATTAGTCTAATGCCTCTACCAATGCAGTGGCACCTAAAATTTACTTTATTACGGTAGGCACTACTAAAAATGGACATCTCTCAACAAGAGAATACAGAACAATATAAGCAGACTTTCAAATTAACAATAAAAAGAGCAATACTGAGTTATTTTTTGCTCCACTTCAGGAATTAAAATAAAACGCAAGCATCATATTCTTTCCTAGATTCAAGTATAGTAAAAAATTAAGGACTCTAAATCGTGCATATAAATTCCCCTATAACTAAACTATTCAACTCTTCCCTCCCCTCCAATGTCAAAGCTTTCTTTTTAATATTTTTAGTTTCTATTATTATTTTTTTTAATACATGGAGTTCAATGGCGAGCATATGGATTCGCTCAGAAACATTTACACATTGTTTTTTCGTCATACCGGCTAGCCTCTGGTTAGTTTGGCAAAATAAAACAATACATCCCTTTCTACATGCTCACAAACCCAGTTTTATAGCTCTTGGTTTTCTTCTGATCAATGGGTTATTGTGGCTACTGGCCTCAATAACTCAAACATTAGTTATTCAACAATATGCTCTTATCGGTATGCTTATTGGTAGTTTATGGTTTTATTTCGGTAACGACATTATAAAGAAAACTATATTCCCAATTTCATTCCTTTATTTTATGGTACCCGTAGGTGAAGCATTATTACCCTATTTAATGGAATACACCGCCACATTTACAATTTCCCTATTAAGATTAACAGGCCTTAGCGTTTATAGAGAAGGTATGCACTTTTCACTGATATCTGGCGATTGGTCGGTTGTTGAGGCCTGTGGAGGTTTACGTTACCTGCTTGCATCAATTACATTAGGTGTAATATTTGCTTATACTACCTTTACTAAACTTCATAAACGAATTATTTTCTGTCTATTTTCTGCCATATTACCGATTATAGCTAACGGTTTTAGAGCCTATATCATAGTCATGATTGGTCACTTAAGTGATATGAAATTAGCAGTCGGTGTAGACCACCTTATTTATGGGGCAATCTTTTTTGGGATAATCATCTTTTTTATGTTTTATATTGGTTCAATATGGAAAGACCCTACACCCGATATTAAGTTAACAAATAACTCAGAGATAAAAATAAAGAGCTACACAGCAAAAAAAACATACCTGCTAGCCTTTACTGTTACTTTAAGTTTGAGTCTCTGGCCATTGCTTGCGGCACAGTTGCAATCTAAATACCAGGCCCAAACAGATATTCCTGAATGGCCTCTACAGATAAAAAGACAATCCTGGCAAGAAATTGACGCACCTGACTGGAGTTGGAAGCCAAAGTTTAACAATGTAATCAACGAATCACTCAGGTACTTTAAAAACGGAAATGTTATTATCGGCTTATATCAAGCAAACTTTGGTGATGAACAACATGGTGCAGAGCTAGTAAATTCAAATAATGTATTACGTCGCATTAACATCAGCAAAAATTTAAATGAACGAAAACTTTGGCATTTTATTGATCAATCAGCTATCCATATTAAAAAACTACAGAGCAGTATTAATTTTGCTATTTTAAGAAACAATAAATCAAATGAAGATATATATATATTAAAATGGTACCAAGTAGGCAACACCTTAACCAATAATGACTTTATGGCCAAATTCCATCAATTAGTTAAACGTTTAACGCTTAATAATGAACCTGAAATATATAATATTATTTTTACGTTACAACCAACATCACATATTAGTAGCAATAATAAAAAAACATTTATCCACTCTTTTTTTAACACAGCAAATTAGATAATGAATTTTAAAAGATCTTTCATATTTTCTAGCATTAACAACTATAGTGGAATAGCAATTAACCTTATTTCATCAGTTATCATTGCCAGATTACTAAAACCAGAAGAAATTGGAATATTTTCTGTTGCCATCTCATTAGTGGGCTTTGCCCATTTAATTCGTAATTTTGGAATCGGCGAATATCTTATTCAAGAAAAAAATCTAACGACCAATAAAATTAGAAGTGCATTTACCCTTAATATTTCCCTTGGATGGACCCTAGCGATTATTATTTATTTTTGTCGACACAGTGTCGCCAATTTTTATCATGAACCTGGAATTGCACAAGTATTTGAAATCATAGCGATTAACTTTCTATTAATCCCTTTTGGTGCTAATAGCATTTCCTTATTACGGCGCAACATGCGTTTTGACCAATTAATGCTAATTGATCTTATGAGCGCCATAGTCGGCGCATCAACAGGTATTATTTGTGCATTAGAAGGCATGAGTTATTTAAGTCTTGCCTGGGCTGCGATTGCAGGCACCTGTACCACAATTTTAGGTGCACTTTTATACTCACCTAAAGAGTTTACATTACGCCCTGGTTTTTCTGAGATAAAAGCTGTTATTCATTACGGTTCATTCAGCAGTCTTACACAAATACTACACCATTTAAGCGCTACAGCTCCCGACATTATTTTAGGTAAATTACAGGATATGCATACGGTTGGTATTTTTAGCCGTGCTACAGGAGCAATTAATATAATTTCAATGCTGTTAGTGAATGGCATTAGACCCATACTTCTACCCTATTTTGCAAAAGAAAACAGAAATAAAGAACAGCTTAATCTCAACTACCTTCGATTAGTTTCATTAGCAACTGTAATAATATGGCCAATAACAATTTTGGTTTTTTTTCTATCCCCTGCAATCATTCATATTTTGTATGGAGATCAATGGCTAGAAGCCATCCCAGTTTTAAAAATACTAGCTCTAGAAGGTTTCTTTTGGCCTTTTATTTTATTTGCGGAAGATATTCTCAAAGCAACAGGTAATGTTAAAAAAATTGCTAAAATGGAATTAATATTATCCCCTTTACGTTTTTTAATGATTATATTTGTTGCAAAGTACGGGTTAATTTATGTAGCCTTTGCTTCATTAGCATCAGGATTTATTAAATTAATATTTTTTATTTCATCCCTAAAAACATTAAATATAAGACCAACGTCTCAAGCAATAATAATATTAAAAAACATAATATATATAAGCCCATATGCAGTTATTTTATATATTAGCAATGAATATATGTTTTATAATAGTGACATATCAAAAATCACCTACACAATAGTAATTTCACTTTTGTCATTTATAGCAACCTCAATACTATTCAGAAATAACTTATACCTGGAAGTAATAAATCAATTTAGAAAGAAATAATGAACAATATAAATTAGTGTAATGTTTGTGGTTACAAATAACAGGTTTATCCTAGTTGTGGCAATCGCCATTGTCCACGCTACATACAAAAACCTCTGAGCAATGGGAAAACAAGAAATTAGAAGCATGACTAGCTGTTCACCATTTACTTTCTTACTTTGCCTCACGAGCTAAACGCCTGATGTCAATTGCATCCCAAAGCATTATATATGCCTATTTTTTAAAAACCTTTGGGAAGCGCTGCCCTTTTCTCCAAAACACACAAACGCTTGCTAGGACAGCTAGGCTGTGACTTGTCTACTACATACATGTGAACAGATGTTAAAACAGCATATCCATGGTCTTATGCCTGGTCCTGGTCTAGAGACTTCATGCCATTGAAATTACACCCAGTGATTATCTATATCCAGTCAACGCACTGAAAAAAGTCTTTCTAGGCAAAATGATTAGCCTGCTCAGAAGTACCTAGCAGCAAGATCAACTATTCAGCATCACCCGAGTCGATGAGGTGGATAAAGTACTTGATAAAGTGATGAGTAAAAAGGATCAATGTATATTAAGCCTTACCTGAAAAACCCTGAAACCGTGGTGAAATATCTTTCTCACTATACTTATCGAATTACTATCAGCAACATTCAGTTTATGTTCACTAGAAAGGTTATGCCGATAATAATCGGGAAAGGTCATGAAGCTGGAGCTTGTTGAGATTCTTCGTCGATTCCTGATGCATGTTTTATCCGCTGGCTTTATGCGTAATTAGGTATTCTGTTTTTTTGGCGAACAGTGTCCGTCAGCTTCGCTTTACACTTGCTTGAGAATTACTCAGGAAAACCAGGAGGCTACCAAAGATCGCTCAACTTATAAAACCAGCTGAGTCTGTGAAACAGGATTGTTTATGCCCATCCTGACATCAAGGCAATATGAGGGTTTTTATCAACCCCCTTCAATCAAGCAGTAACGGCAACTGTTAGCTTGGTCTTCGATGGTAATAAGGGTGAAAAAAAGCAACTTAATAGGTTATGAACCAAGTATTGTCCATCGTAAAAAAAAGGCGCATAATGAGTCGCACTAGATGAAATAAAGCATGCCTAAGTGTCTCCTTTTGCTATTTTCTTAGAAAGTATTAATCATCGAAAGGTCACGAAGTAGCCTGTGCCTTAATTATCAAAAACAATTTCCATTATATTGTAGTGAGGCAGTCGAAATAAATATGTCCAACAATCATCTATAATTATGCAGTTCACAACGTATTAACGCATAAGTGATTGTGCACATTTAGTATAAAAAAGTCGACCAAGATAGTTTATATAAACTAACAGGTACTATTTTATTTGATGATGCATTTATTTGGAGGTAAGGGGTATTGCAATAAAAGCCATGTTTTCTATAAATAAACATGGCTCTATACAATCCACAGGTTTATAAAAAAGTAGTAAATTCCTGAGTTATTGTTATCGGTAGGAGGGGCCTATTGGCCGCGACCGAAACAAGATCAAGAGCAGTCGCGGCCAATAGGCCCCTCCTTGTTATCGACAAAATTTCAAATACGGTTAACAAGTTGATGGTATATGACTCTTTAACCTGTGGCTTGTTAATAGCATAAGCCCCGTAAACGGTGCGCTGTCGCGCAGCAAACATATGTGCATAAGGTAGTTGCGTTAGGAAAGAGACCGAACTAACAGTGGTGTTTATTGGATTCTGTTATTTGAATTACTTGATCGTCGTGGATTCGAGGTACAGTTGGTTAATTCTCGCTCAACACGTCAAGTAACAGGACGAAAGTCCGATGTGTTGGGTTGTCAATAGATTTAGCAGTTAATGAGCTATGGTTTATTAAAAGGTGCTTTTCGTCCTGCGGATGCCGTTTGTTGTTTACGTACTATCGTACGGCAACATGCATCTAAAGTACAAGAGCAGTCGCGCTGTGTTCAGCATATGCAAAAAGCACTGACTCAAATGAATATTCAACTAGATAATGTGGTCAGTAACTTAATGGATAAAACAGGAATGGCTATTCTTAGAACCATTGTAGCAGGCGAACCTGATCCGCATAAATTAGCTACTTCACGTGATAAGCGACTACATGCAGATGAAGAAACTGTTGCACGTAGTCTATACGGCAATTGGCGTGAAGAACATCTGTTTTCATTGGCCCAAGCCTTAGAATATTATGATTTTCTTAGTCAACAGATTCAAAGTTGTAATCAACTTATCGAACAACTGTTAAATGCTTTACCTCAGTTAGCGGATAACCCACCCAAACCCAGTAAGGCGTTACGTACAACAGCTCAACAAAAAGCATTGCATCAAGGACTTTATGGTGTGATGGGGGTTGATTTAACTGCTATTTCCACCATTGGGATAGAAACAGTATTGGTATTAGCTAGTGAGATAGGTGAGGATTTGTCTCGTTTTCCTAGTGAGGCAAATTTTTGTTTTTGGCTTAACCTAGTTCCACCCACGTGCATTTCTGGTGGAAAACAGTTAAATGGAAAAGCTCATCGTGTGTTCAATCGAGCAGGGCAAGCCCTTCGACAGGCAGCCTGCAATGCTCGTAATAGTAACAGTTTTATTGGTGCCTCACATCGAGCGCGATTAGCTCGGATGGACAAAGCAAGTGCACATCAGTTAGCTCGATTAATTTATGCTATGTTAACTAAAGGTCAGCCTTATGTTGAAAAAGGAATTGAAGCTTTTGAAGCCCGAACACAAGAGCGTCAAATGAAAGCATTGCAGAGAAAAGCGCAGAAATTTGGGTTTGAACTGGTTTCCGTTGCATGAAAATGAATAGGTGGCAGATCAATAAACACAAAGGAGTCTGTTTTGTTTGATGAGAGCCATGTAAATAAAAAAACGTAACTCCATATACAAAAGAAACCATTGAACCAGGATAAATATGCGTTATTTACTTTAAAAGTGCTTACTGAAGTGTATCAATCACGCCACCAAAGCTACACCAACTGAATGGATTAATGACTGGTTACCTTTGGTTCATATAGTGATACCACTAAACAAATAAAATTCGAAAAATAAAATGAATATAAAACGTCAACCATTAGTTAGTATCATTTTACCGACCTACAATCGGGCTACTTTATTGCCAAAGGCAATAACAAGCATTCTTACCCAAACTCACAGGCATTTAGAATTAATTGTAATCGATGATAATTCTATTGATAACACTCAGGAAATAATTCATTCTTTCAACGACCCTCGTATTCAATATTACAAAAACAGCACTAATTTAAAATTACCTCGTGCGTTAAATCATGGTTTCTCTAAAGCAAAAGGAGATTATTTGACGTGGACATCAGATGACAATGTTTTTTCCACAGAAGCAATTGAAAAAATGTTGGCTACACTAGAAGAGTCGAACAAGGACTTTGTCTATGCTGATTATTTTCTTTTTTCTGATCTAGATTCAAAAGGCCAGCCCTTAAACCCTTATCAAATCAATCAATCAAGTGAATTACAATTAGAAAAAGGTAACCACATAGGCGCCTGTTTTATGTATAGCCGTAAGATTTACGAATATATTGGAGATTACGATCCTGACCTCATTCTTGTTGAGGATTACGATTATTTTATCCGAATAGCGAAACATTTTAGTTTCATTCATCTGCCCGAACCACTTTATTATTTCCGTCGTGACGACAACACATTATATTGTTCTCGGTATTCTGAAGTAAAAGCATCAGATGTATTGGTTCGATTTAAATACCAGTTAATCACACAGCAGCAAGCACTTGACATTGTAACCGATCTAATTACTATCAGCTTGATAAATAATAAAAAACATGGACTCTCCCATCTCTATCATTTCGCAAATACCTTTTCTTATCGCCTGTCCCAATTAATACTACAAATCATACATTACAAAATTCGCCGACAGCTACGCCATTCACTTTTTAAAACCCTAGATAAATATAATAATATGCAATTGAATTTTCAAGAAGCACGTACTCTACTTTGTACTCTATTGCAACACTTTGGAACAATCGAATATCAACCACCCTCATAAAAATGACAACAGCATGGATGGAAACTTATATAAAGTACAGTTATCATTCATAAAAATACCAAACAATATAGCATTAATTTATGTCAAAATTAAAAATAAGCATCGCCATATGCACTTGGAATAGAGCGGACTCACTCAAGGAAACACTTACTAGGCTAGTCCAACTTAACATTCCTAAAGAAGTAAATTTAAATGTTATTGTAGTTAACAATAACTCTACTGATCACACAGATGAAGTAATTGAATCATTTAAAAAACTACTACCTATAACTCATGTTTTTGAAAAAAAACCTGGTGTATCAAATGCTCGAAACAAAGCTGTTGAAGTGGCAAGTGGCGATTACATTCTGTGGACTGACGATGATGTTTTAGTCGATAAAAATTGGTTATCAGTTTATACAGAATATTTCCTTAACAATAGTGATATCGATGTTTTTGGTGGTCCAATATTACCTTACTATGAAGGCTCACCACCTAAATGGCTAGTTAACGGTATTGATGCTATTAGAGATGCTTTTGCATTACGTAACTTAAGCTCATATCCCATTCCTTTCATTCCTAGATCTGAGGCCTTACCTTTTGGTGCAAATTTCGCAATTAAACTTGAAACCCAAATAAAATACTTATACTCACCTAAACTGGGACGACAGCCAGGAAATATAAACCTCTTAGGAGAAGAAACTCTGGTTATAAATAAAATATTAGACTCAAATAAAAAAGGGTTATGGATACCAGAAGCAATTGTTCATCATCGCGTCCCACTAGAAAGACAATCTATTAAATATGTATCAGATTATTTTATAGGAAAAGGAGAGTCGATTGGTTATGTTCCAACAGGTTCAGAAAAACTATTATTTGGAAAACCTATATGGCTGCTATTACAAATAATGAAGTTGCATTTTAACTTCCTATATCAAAGATTATTTCTAGGTGAACTTTATTGGCTACAAGCCCTAAAACAAAGAAATATTAATATTGGTTTGCTTAAGTCTATAAAAAACCATGAATCTTAAAATATCCGTAGCCATACACCAAGCTATAACCCACCTCTCCTTACACACAACGCTGAAATAAGACTGTAAAATACGAATATTTGAGTAGCGATGAATTGGGCAGAAATAGAATTCCGTGATTTAGATTTGGGTGATAACCCTATTAAGAAATAAACAGGTTAAATTGCTCGAAACATATGCCAAAGCGCCAAAAGCAAGTATTCCCTAAGCGCGCCAAGGGTTGGATAAAACACAAGCTGCCTATCGATTTTATCCCAATGGAAATGTTACATGGGATAAGCTATTAAAATCACCTACAGATCAACTAGATGATGATCATTTTTACTATACATCAATAGCTTAAATAATTGGCGGAGAGCGGGGGATTCGAACCCCCGATACGTTGCCGTATACACACTTTCCAGGCGTGCGCCATCGGCCGCTCGGCCAGCTCTCCTAATTTAGACTGCCCAACGATTGCTGAACAGCCGTGCATAATAATGCAATTTATATTTTATTGCAATACTTAATCTTGCATTGCTTC
>WTAG01000078.1 GCA_013139755.1 Methylomarinum sp.
TGGAACGATTAATAACTAAAGGAAATCAAAAAATAGGTGATATGACCTGTTTTTTAAAAAGTGAGGCATATCACACTTTTTTTGTGGTGGAAAAAAGTACTGGAATTGGGTGTTTGTTTAAAATCAACAGGTTGTGGTCTTGGCACGGTGATTGCTTTAAGGCTTATATCTGACAAGTTTGTTCGACTCAGGGATGAGAGAAGCGGGATGCTGAAATTAGAATAGTCGAACATGGGGGAAGGGCCTCCCCCCCACTGCTAAATGCTCTGACCAGCTTAAGGCAGTGACTACGTTAGTGTTCATTTAAAACATTAACTAACAAAACGGGAAGAAACCCTTACATGAAATATTATAACAACAAGACTCGCCAAGCGGGTATGACTCTTATTGAATTGACCGTTGTTTTATTGGTCTTAATTGGATTAGCTGGATTGATGATTCCTTATGTGTCTGGATTTGTTTCTAAGACACATGATTCTACTGGTTCAAATAACTTGGCACAGCTGAATAGCACGATTCAGCGTTATCAATTGCAAGCGATGAAGTTTCCTAATAATTTACAGGCATTAGCAGATAATACAGGTGCTGTTTATGGCAAATTAATGAATACCAATGCGGGTGTCTATGGGGCAACTACTTACACTGAAGGTGGTGCGGGTAATATGCAAATCATGTCGTTACGACTTGCAGGTATTACAGAAATAATGCAATTAGATCAGGCAGCAGCAAGCGCTACATTTAATGCAGCAAGTGGTACAGTTGCTTCTTTAGCTATGGGTAGTACTGATGTTACTGGTATGTTAACTGTTGGTTTAGGTGCTGAAAGTACAGTGGGTACTGATAACTATGCAAGTATCGAAGTACATTTGGCAGATGCAACAGGTCAATTAGCATCTAATTTCAATGCAACGTGTAATGATTATGTGGTTTTGGGTATTGGTCAAGAAAACCAAATGATTGGTACAGCGATGACTGATGCACCAGTTCATTTTGCTCAAAACGGTAATATGGGGCCTGATAGCAACTACAACCGTTTTGTAGCTATTTTTGAAGTAGATAAATCTAATGCTCCAGCTGCTGTTCCTGCTGCACCTAGTGTGCCAGTTGATAGTTCTGGTACAGCTATTACACCAGTTAATTGTGGTGCGTCTGTTCATCCTGCTAGATTTGTAGGTACAGCAATGTTAATGATGCCTCCACATTTATTTGGTTTAGCACATGAATTAGGTCATGCATACAGTAATATTGCCGCGGGTAACTAATACCCCGTAAGCAAGTAGCCCGTATAAAACGATAGTGTGACGGGGTTTAGCCTACCTAACCCTCTATTTTGCTACCGCTACCTACGGGCTACCAAATATCAATAACAGCTTTATAAGCTGCCACTACTTTACCGAAGTGCAAAGACCCCCTCTTTTTTCACGATTCGGTTATGTCTAACAAGGATTAAGGACGAGAAAATATGGAAAATTATTAAGGATGATATGAAGCAGGCCAGGGATGCCTGCTTCTTCTATTCCAGCAGGCTTTATTTTAGAGTCTGGCGGAATAGAAATGATTGGCTCTTAGAGTAAAAAGGCGCAAGGTTTAACAGACCTTGCGCCTTTTTGTGCGTTAAGCCAGGTTAGTTTTTAGGTTGAGTTGCACGGTTTCTTTCTTCTTGCTCTAGCCCTCCCCTGCTGGGGAGGGTTGGGTGGGGAGAGGTTAAAATATTTTTTTTGCTTTTTTCTTTTAGTTTTAAAGCTTTAGGGATTTAGAGCATTTTGTGGGAGAGCGTTTTTTGTTTTCCCCCTCACCCAACCCTCTCCCTTTGGAGAGGACTTTAGATGTTTGGTTTTTTTAGGTTTTATGCAGTTACCCAGTTTTAGTAAGCGCCCTGCGCATACGCTTTTATATATTACCGAGGTGAAAACCTTTCGGATTGATACTGACCGTAAAGGGGTGATGGTTGATGATGTGAAGGTGATCGATGTGCCTTGCGAGTCTTCCAGTGCTTTGCCTACGGCTGTTGATGGCATTATTAGCCAGTCTTCCGCTTTGGGTAAAACCGTTTGGGTTTTGTATGCGCGTTTAAATACTTATCAGTTAACCTTGCCTGCGGTTCAGGTGGAAGGGGTGGATGATGAGATTTTGCAACAGGCTTTGCAGTTTGAGTATGAAGCTTTAACGGGCAATAGCTTAACTAATAGTCAACTGGCTTATCATTTTTTAGGTACTTTTGATGAAATGAGTAGTTACTGGATTAATCTGATTGCTACTGAGACCTTTAATGATGTGGTCAAAAAACTGAAAAAAGCCTCTTGTAAGCTGGGTGGTTTAACGCATCCTGGCGGTTTACCGGGGCTTTTATCGGGTACGGATGAAGCCAGCTGGTTACGGATTGAATGTTGGCCTAATACGGTATTTGCATTAAATAAGAATCCAGAACAGGGGTTTTCTTTACAGATTTTTTCATCAGGTGCTGATTCAAACTGGCAAGAGCAGATTGATCACTGGATGCTGGAAGCCGGGGCGGTGGAAAGGTCTGAGGCGATTATGAATAACCAGCTGGAATTTATTCCAGCGACCGATGAAAATTATCATCTGACCTTAGAGGGTGCCCTGGTTTTCTGGATGGGGCAATGGGTTCAATACTTTGTTACTGAAGAATCACCGGCTATTCCCTTATTAAATACCAAAACCAATATTAATATGGATTTGGTTTATATGATTGGGGGCGGGCTGGCTGCTGTAATACTTTGTGGTAGTCATGCTTTATGGATGACTTATCAGACTAATGAGGCGGTTTATCAGTTTGAACAGCTTAGTAAGGCTGAGAAAGATTTAAAATCTTACCGGGAGGGTTTAAATAAAAACCGGGATAAATTAAAGGAATTGCAAAAGCAAGTGGATACCATTGGTGGCAATATTAATGTGATTCCAGCGGCTTTAAAAGGCTTACAGCAAAGACCGGCTGAGTTGTTAAAACATTTGGCTGAAGATAGTCCAGAGGATTTGGTTATTGAGGAAATTACCTTTGAAGGGATGTTGATTATTGTGTCTGGGGTTAGTTTGCAGGCGACTTTGAGTAATATTCTTGCCGGTAATATTGAGGGGCCTTTAGCTAAGTTGGGCTGGAAGGTTAATCCACCGACTAAAAAAGAGTTGAATGTATTTGAGAATGGCGGTCCCTGGGCTTTTGATATGGTTATTGAGGATTTGGGGTTGGAGGGGTTTGTTGAGTAGATGTTTTTTTATTTCCCCTCGGCAATTGCTCCTGCATTGTTCTACTTACCTACATCCATATAGGCATCCCTTTGGATAGAGTTTTTAGCCCTCCCCTGCTGGGGAGGGTTGGGTGAGGAGGTTTTAAATTAGAAGCTTTTTCTTTGATTTTATTTTTGTTGCTTTGGGTGGAAGAGCACTTTGTTGAAGAGATTTTTTTATTTCCCCTCGGCAATTGCTCCTGCATTGCTCTACTTACCTACATCCTTGTAGGCATCACCCAACCCTCTCCCTTTGGAGAGGGCTTAAATCAACAGCCTTCATCCCTTGAAATGGCTGAAGCTTATACGTAATCAGGAAAAATTATGACAGAGGAAGAGCAGAAAAGAGAGCGCCTACTGAAACGTGTTTTGCCTTGTATGGCAATTACGATTATTTATTTTATTTTTATTAGCGGTAATCTGTCAGAAAAAATGATTACGGCTGAGACTGATCATAGCAACCTTATGCGCAAAGGTATTTCTATAGCTTCTGTGCCTGGTGTTATTAAGCAGCAAAGCCAAACGCAAACACAGATTAGTAGCTTAGAAAAAAAACATAATGAGTTTAAGCAGAAATTAAAGGATTTGGCCGGGTTTTTATCTAATGCTACGCCCTCGAATGAGTCATCCACTTTATTGTCCAGCATTTTGGCTGAGAATAATATTCGGGTAAAGAAGGAGTATAGAGAGCCTTTTCTTGAGGATGATTTAAGTCCTGCCTTGAATGAGGTCTGGCAATGGTTAAAACCTGAAGCAGATAATAAAAAGCTAAAAAATGACCAAACTAAACAAGCAGAAAGTATTTTTGTTCAGCATTTGTTGTTAAGTGGCAGTTATAAGAATATGTATTTAGCAATGGCTAGTATTGCTAAAGGGGAGCTAAGAGCGATTCCGGTTTCATTTAGTATGAAAGCATCAATGGATGAGTCTGTTCCTAGCGGTGATTTAGATTGGGAGTTGTTGTTATGGATGTAGAAATGCATTGTGTTTCCTCAGAAGATTGTAGAGCGGATTTTAGTCCTCTATTTTTGATGCTTCAGATTGGCCATAGCGGACTGAAGTCCGCTCTACAGTTAAAGTATTAGAATAATGAGTGCTTCTAAATCAGAGTTTTCTCCTGCCGGTTGGAATAAAGTGACTAATAAGGAGAATGAGCAGCGTAACCAAAAAAGAATTGCAGCCATTAATCATGAGGCAACGATTTTTGGTCAGGACATTATTTCTTTATCTTCCGGTGTTCATGATATTTCTTCCGGTGGCGCTATGCTGGTTGCCAGCAGTGCCTGTCAGTCAATTTCTGAGGATGTGGAGCTTACATTAAGCATACAATCCGGCGGACAAAAAATGACCCGCCATGCCATTGTGCGGTGGGTTGATGTGTCTGGCGGGGAAACACGGTTTGGTGTGGAGTATGTGGATCATGTTCAGTTAGAGCCTGAGTCACATCAACTGGATATTAATCAGGTAAAAATTGATCCTGCCTGTACTTTGCGTATTCCTGCCAGCCTTGCTGTGCGCCGTAAGGTGTTACCTTTTTTAAACAAGCAAGGCATTATTCATGTGGCTTGTTGTAATGTTAAAAATATTAGCATGGTCAGCGCGATTGAACGGATGATTAAAGCACCTGTTGTGCTTTGGGATGTTGAACAGGAAAAGCTGGAAAAGGTTCTTAAACAGGTTTATGGCAATAGTCAGCCTGCTCCTGTTTTACCTGGAAAAACAAAAGATGAAAATAGCTCCGATGCAGTTGATTTAGGCGATAAATTACTTTATGCCGCTTATATTCGGGAGGCTTCTGACATACATATTGATCCTACTCATCAAGGTGCGCGTATTCGCTTTAGAGTTGAGGGGCAGCTGGAGGTTTATGAGTTAATTCAGTCTGATATTTATACTGAACTAGCCAGCCGGATCAAAGTGATGGCCAATCTGGATATTGCTGAAAAACGTGCGCCGCAGGATGGTCGATTTAGTCATCAATTTGTCAGTGGTGGAAAGCGTATTGATATGCGTGTCGCCACCTTACCCACTAAATACGGGGAACGTATCACCATGCGTTTGTTAGCGGTACAGACCGATGACTTAACCTTAAATAAGTTGGGTTTTACTGATATGAACCGTGAAATGATTGAACGGTTTTTACGCAGAACTCAGGGATTGATGATTATGACCGGCCCGACGGGTAGTGGTAAAACCACCACACTCTACGCTTCTATTCGGTTGTTACTGGCAGAGCGTGATGTGAATGTGATTACCGTTGAAGATCCGATTGAATATGAGATTGATGGGGTGGCCCAATGTGAAATTGATCCAGCTTCAGAGAAATTGGATTTTGCTAAAGCGCTAAGAAGTATTTTACGACATGACCCCGATGTGGTGATGCTGGGGGAAATAAGAGATAAAGAAACTGCAGATATTGCAATTAAAGCCGCGTTGACAGGCCATATGGTATTAGGCACCTTACACACTAATTCGGCGGCAGCTACCGTAACCCGCTTAATTGATATGGGGGTGCAACCTTATTTAATTGCTGCAGCATTACGGTTGGCGATTGCACAACGGTTATTACGTCGATTATGTACGCATTGCCGGATTCCACGTCCTTTGACTGAGCAGGAGGCGATTTCTATTTTCCGTCCTGAATTATCCGGCACCCAGGTTTATGATCCTACTGGCTGTGTTTATTGTGGTGATAAAGGTTATGCAGGGCGAATTGGTTTATATGAATTGCTGGAACTGAATGAAAGCTGGGCTAGAGAGGTGGCTGATGGAAAAGGGGAGGCTGTGTTAACTGACAATATGCGTAAATCCGGGGTTAATAGCTTATTAGATGATGCTGTTGAGAAACTGGTTTCTGGGCAGACTTCGTTTAGTGAGGTATTGCAGATTGCCTCTTCCTGGTAGTTGTTTTAAGCCTTCTCCCCAGCAAGGGAGGGCTTTATTTTTAATTTAAAAACAGTATGGCTTTATTTACATATACCGCTCGTAACCGTAGCGGTCAGCAACTTGGTGACAGTATAGACAGTGTCAGTCGTGATGCTGCTATTGCTGCTTTGCGTGCGCAGGGTTTATTAGTTTTACAAATTGATGAGGTAAAAAAAACCAATAAAAACAGACAGGCTTTTAGTTTTAACCCTTTAGATTACCGGTCTATTAGAGAAAAAGATTTAGAGCATGAATTTCATCAAATTGCTGTGATGTTACGCAGTGGTATTAGTTTATTGGATGCTTTGGAATTAACGGCTACTCATGCTCGAATTGGTGCACAAAAAACCTGGGATAGCTTGATTGAGCGGATTCAGCAAGGAAGTTCTTTTTCTGATGCGTTGTCAGAGCATGCAATTTTTAGTCAATTTACTATTCAACTTATTCACGTTGGCGAGCAAACGGGGCATTTGTATACGGTAATGGATCAAGCGGCTAATGAAATAAAATCGTCGCGAAAATTAAAAAAACAGATTACCTCGGCTTTGAAATATCCTGCGTTCACCTTGTTATTTGCGATTGGTTTAGTTGTTTTTATGTTGACCAGTATTGTGCCGGAGATTAAAAAACTATTGAAAATCATGGGTAAGCCTATGCCGCCGATGACGCAGGCTTTGATTGATGTGTCGGACTGGTTTGTTGTTAATGGACTGTTTTTAACAATAGTGGCTGTTACAAGTGTGGTGTCTTTTATTGTTTTGTACAACTGGCCGCCTAGTCGATGGTGGATTGATAAGTCAGCATTGAAAATACCCTTTCTGGGAAAGATTATTAGTTTATCTGGTACGGTACTGTTTTCTCGGGCAATGGGCTTGCTATTACGTAGTGGAGTGGTTATTTCTGAAGCCTTGGTGACTATGGAAAAGTTGCATGTAAATTCTTATATGGCTAGCCGAGTTGCTTATGCTCACAACCGAATTGTATTGGGTAATGGCCTGGCGGAATCTTTGTCCGTTCAGTCTGGCTATAGGCCGCTTTTATTACAAATGCTTAGTGTGGGGGAAAACTCGGGGACTATTGATCAGATTCTTGATGAAATGGCGGAATATCATGATGAGTTATTGCAGCAGTCTATTGCGCAATTAACCGGCATGATAGCCCCTTTTATGACGATTTTTATCGGTGGTTTAGTGGGCTTTGTTTACGCTGCTTTTTTGGTGGCAATGTTTTCGGCTGCGGGGGGCAGTCCTTCATGAATTGGTTTGTTTTTTTTATTTTGTCTTGTTTCGGAGCAGCTGTTTTTGCTGAACATACCGAACAAAGAAATCAGGTCTATAACGGCACATCGCAATTAACGGCTGAAAATATTAATCAGGCTGTAGATATTTTACGTAACCCGACAGTTATGAGTAGTAATTTTAGAAAGGCAATGGCAAATATTATGCCAGGCATTTCGACAGCGAAGGCATCAACTTTAAACTTAAATGATGATGAAGAAAGTGATATGCCGTTTATTGATTTGGTTGCTAAAATTATCGTTGCTGACAAGCCTTCAACTGTAGTGATACGTGTTAATGATCATACCTTTCATTTAATGGAGGGGGGCACTGCATCTCAAATGATTAATAGAAAAATTGTGAATATTAGGGTCGATAAAATCACTGCGAATAATGTCACTATATTTATCTCTCCTTTTGAACAGTTGATGGTGTTGCCATAAAGATCGGGGCTTTAATAACTCCTTACTAAAACAGGCTTGATAACAGGCCTTTTACATACAAAATAATAAATATCTGGGTAGTCCGAATGCGATTTAAATATTTCTCAATATTGCTGATTTTCTGTTTTTTAGGATTATTAAATACGTCCTCATTAGCTATTGCGGCTAAGAAAAAGCCAAGTTATAAAATCGGCCAGCTTGATTTCAGGAGTATTACTGTTGGTGATGCTTTAAAAATTCTGTCGGAACATTCGGAACTAAATATTATTGCTTCTCAGCAAGCGGCTCGATTAAAAATCACCATGTATTTAAAAGACATCACTGCACTTGATGTGATTGATGCCATCGCAAAAACCTATAATCTTTGGTACAAGCACGATAAGCGGACCAATATTATTCGGATTTATACGGTGAAAGAATATCGAATGGAACAGGTGGAGTTTAAACCAGAAAAAACCGAGATATTCACCCTTAAAAATGCAAAAAATGCCATTGATTTAGCCGATACGGTATGTAATTTATATGGAAGTGAACGAGTTATTTTAAGCTTTGGATCTAATGAGAATGAGTTACTGAACGACCTGTCTTCTCGATTAAGTCGCTTTGATTTAATTAACGGTGCCACGGGTAGTCAAACGACTTCGGCCAGTACATCGTCAAATAGCAGCAATAATAATTCAAATAACAATAATAGTTCCAGTGGCAGTAATTGTATTCAGGATAGCAATAGCGGTGGTAGTAACAATAATCAGAGTAATAACAATAGAAATAATAATCAAAATAGCAACTCAGATGACAATAATTCAGCAAGTATTAACCATAATTCATTAGATTCAATTTCTGCAATCCTAAATGATATAAATTCTAAAAACACTGATTTACAAAATATTCTTTCTGGCAATTCTGGGCAAAGCAATGCTTTTCTAACCAGAGCAATCCGTCATCAAGCACCTATTTATGTCAGTGTTATAAAACGGCAGAATCGAGTATTAGTGCGTTCGCGTGATATTGAAGCAATGAAGCAAATCACGGCGCTTTATAAAGAAATTGATACCGAAAGTTCTATGTTATTAATGGAAGTAAAAATACTCTCCATTGATCTTTCCGATGGTTATGATTCTTTGTTTAATTTTAAAATTAAATCAAATGATCTAGCTGTGACAGGCGGGCAGGATGCAGTCAGTGCATTAGGCCAATCGTTAGTTACTGCTGCATCTGCTTTTAACCCTGCACTTTTAGCGACAGTGGTGAGTGACAAATTTGAAACACGGTTACAACTATTAGAACAAGAGAACAGGGTAACAGAGGTTGCAACACCTATTTTATTAACCACTAATCAGGAAGTCAGCCGGGTTTTCATTGGTGATGAACGGCCTATTGTTACAGGCTATGAAGATTCAACGACTACAACGACGGGGACGGGTTCTTCGACAGTTGTTAGTAATTCTATTATTGTTCCGATAACAGAAATAAGAAACCTGGGTACCACTTTGTTTTTAACCCCGAATATTAATTCTGATCGTACGGTCAGTATTCGTATCTTAATTGAGCGTTCTGGGCTGAGTGCTACCAAAGCGACAATTCCTGTGCAAGTAGGTAGTAGTCTGGTTGATGCGGATATTGATGTGGTGCAAACAGAAACATTTACAGGAACAGTGGTCGCTAAAGATGGCACGTCCATTGCGATTGGTGGTTTTATTAAGGAAGTCGCTAAAGATGGCGAAACTAAAGTACCCATTTTAGGGGATATTCCAGGCTTAGGTTTCTTTTTTAGAGACAAAACCAAGTTAAGAGAGCGTACAGAATTAGTCGTTATTATTAGGCCTTTCATTACAACAACGCCTAATGAAGCATCTCTAGTTAGTAATAGGTTTATTGATAGAAATAGTATTCACCCTAATGCTGCTAAGGTCGACAATATGAATATATACAGTAATAAAGATAAGCGGCATAAAGGCTATCAGCTAGATAAACCATTCAAAGAATACGACTTACAAGACAAGTTTGATCGCTTTCACGACAAAGGTGACAGGACAAGGTATAAAAAACCTGTTTCATCCATAAGCCCGACAAGTAAGCAACAATCCTATGTAGAGTTAACCAAATATGCGGCTAAATCAGTACGGCTAGCAGTGAATAAACGTGAGCTTGTTGCGGGTATTAATTCTGTAAAGCTAAGCAATATCCGTTCTGCTGATTTGCTATATGACAGTCGAATTAAAGTGATACCTGTTGCCAGTTGGCGTAAAGGGGGTGTTCATGTCACTGCATTAGCTTTATACAATTTATCTAAATCAACGGTTAAAGTTGACTTTAAACATATAAAAGGAAAATGGCTGGCCTCCAGTATTGAAAGTGCCAAACTGACTAAACAAGGTGATTTTGGTGATTCGACCTATTTATATGTGATCTCAGCTGGATCGTTTGAGGACATTGCCAAGCGCATTAAACTGGCGAATAGATAAGATGGAAACATTATTGCTATCATTTGTAGCTCGTTTGCAGCGTAGTGGAATACGGGGAATCCGAGTATTAAGTCCGCTATTACACTTTGTTTTATACGGGCTATTGGTCTCTGTTTGCCAGGCAAATACAGCTGATATGCAAATGCATATTTTTGAAGAGGAAGCTGTTCAAGCCACCAGCGATCCCGGTATGCAAATGGTGATTTACACCAATGAAGATATTCCAACTACGGATGGACAGCAGCTTGCTTATTTTGAAGAGAGTACTAATAACGATGAGGATATTCAGGTTGAATTTTATGCAGATGCGGGTTACAGGCAGGATGAATTTGACTGGAATAAAGCGCATCCGTCTGGAACGCCTAATGTTCTTTCTGAATTAAGCTGGAATGATATTGAAATTGCAGTAATAGAAATTGGTACACGAGTACAGACACCTTCCAACTGGGTTATGGATGCGCGTTTTGCATACGGTACTATTTTTGATGGTGATAATCAGGATTCGGATTGGTTTGGTAATAATAGAACCGATGAGTTCTCACGCTCGAATAATAATGCTGACGAGGGAAATACGATTGATACCTCTATTGGTTTTGGTTATCAGCTGACTGTGGCACCATCGCCCGCACGTTTTAAAAAACCAATATTGAGCTTTACGCCTAAAATTGGATTTTCTTATCACGCGCAGAATTTTACTATAACAGACGGTTTTCAAACGATTCCTGCGACAGGTAATTTCGCAGGACTGGACAGCAGTTATGATGCATCCTGGTATGGACCTTGGATTGGCTTTGACTCGGAATTAAGTATTGCAGACTGGTATAGCTTAACGACTACGCTGGAATACCATTATGCTTATTACGAAGGATCGGCTAATTGGAATTTGCGAACGGATTTTGCCCACCCTATTAGCTTTGAACAAGAAGCGGAAGGATCTGGATTGGTTGCATCGCTTGGGAGCCAATTCAGATTATCTAGAGATCTATCTTTAAATGTATCTGTAGACTACCAAGACTGGAGAGCTGATAAAAAAGGGATTGATAAAATTTTCTTTGCGGATGGATCAACCGCAGAAATGAAATTTAATGAAGTAAATTGGCAGTCAATGGGAGCAAACATCGGTTTGCGCTATCAATTTTAAAGGCTATGTCACCGTTAATTGTTGAAAAGGTATAATTAGCTCCTTCTTATTACCAGTTTAATTCGCTCTTAAGCCCTCGCCCCTGGCGGGGAGAGGGTTGGGTGAGGGGAATTAAATAGTTCTCTTCTTCAAAACTTCTTTTCTGTTTAAAGAGATTAAAGAATAAGGAATAGAGAACCTTATTTTTATTCCCCTCACCCAAACCCTCTCCCCACTTAGGGCGAGGGCTTAAGAGACATTAAATTCCACACTTAACGGTGACATAGCCATTTTAAATTACTATTACCCCTCACTTCGTGAAAAATAGCGACAGTTTTCCCAGCGCTAAATTCTAACCAACTTAATTATCAAAAATATCATGCGTTATATTTTCAATCATTTTTAAAAACAATGACTCATTACTACCATCCAATTCTTCTGATGTAGCTTTATTCATTTGCCCAACCCCTGCAAACAGATCGGCAAATGCCTGCTTTGGTTCTGCTAATGATTCTAACATTGCCCCCGTATCAGCCATAAATGCTTTTGTCTGAGCTAAAAAATCACCCGCCTGTTTTAATAGGTCAGTGTTGACATTTTGCTCAGGCACTATTGTTTGTTGATATGCTGCAACGGCTTGAACTGATTTTTCTCGGCTTAAATCCATAGAAAAGCTAGCTATTTGTTCTGTATCAAAGCCTACTTTTAATGCATGCTTAAATGCCGACTCTACATCCCCTTTAAAGAATTTATCACTGACTT
>WTAG01000485.1 GCA_013139755.1 Methylomarinum sp.
CGCTACAATGCTGGTTAGCCTGGAATATGCAAAGTATTTTTACTCATGCTGAGACAAGTGAAGAGTTGTTATTTATTTTGATTGCTCAGAGACGAATTGGAAACCGTTCGGGGCGAATAGAGCCTCGGGCAGTAAAAAGGAGGCCAAAATCATTTTCATTACTTACAAAACCTAGAAATGAAGCAAGAGCAGATATTAAAAAGAATGGTCATCCAAAGAAAGCTAAGTAAGCCTTTGTTATTGAAATGTTTATTGTCTTAAGTAAGTGCCATTCGAAGTGCCATTCGGGTCAGGCCTTACAATTTACACTTTTATTTTAGAGTGAATGTTAAATGTAAGGCCGACCCCAATGTCATTACTTGGTTGACATGATTTATTCTAGTAAACAGAATCTGTTTAATATATATTGTAGGTAAGCTTAGCTCAGAATAACAGTTAGGGTATAGAATCTAATAGCTTCTGAAAGCCACTATCAGACCTTCAAGCTTTAGGGTGTTATAAAAACCGTATTCCTGGACAGATTCTCAGTTGCCTGTTCAATCTTTAATATTTCCATAAATGCATTATTTTTTAATTTGTACTGCTTTCGGGAGTTTAGTTTATGAATACCATTAATAATCAGCCGTTATCAAGCGATGAACTGGAAAAAATCCATGCTTATTGGCGAGCTGCAAACTATTTATCAGTTGGGCAGATTTATTTATTAGATAACCCCTTATTGCGTGAACCACTCACTATTGAGCACGTTAAACCCCGATTATTGGGGCACTGGGGGACGACACCCGGCCTGAATTTTATCTATGCCCATATGAACCGTGTGATTAAACAGCAGGATTTGGACATGATCTATATTGCCGGTCCGGGACACGGCGGCCCGGGGCTAGTTGCAAATACCTGGCTGGAAGGAACCTACAGTGAGTATTACCCCAATATTTCTGAAGATGCGCATGGAATGCAGAAATTGTTTAAGCAATTCAGTTTCCCGGGGGGCATACCCAGCCATGTGGCACCGGAAACGCCAGGTTCTATTCATGAAGGCGGGGAGTTGGGATATGCAGTCTCACATGCTTATGGCGCAATTTTTGATAACCCAGATTTAATTGTCTGTTGTGTAGTCGGTGATGGAGAAGCGGAAACCGGGCCGTTAGCGACTTCCTGGCATTCCAATAAATTTATTAATCCTGCACGTGATGGTGCTGTATTACCGATTTTACATCTGAATGGTTACAAAATTGCCAGTCCGACTATCCTGTCGCGTATACCCAAGGAGGAGCTTGAGAGTTTGTTTATCGGCTACGGTTATAAACCCTATTTTGTCGAAGGGTCTGATCCTGATTTAATGCACCAGAAAATGGCGGCTACTGTGGATACGATTATTGCTGAAATCAAGGAGATACAGCGGCAAGCGCGTAGTGGGGGAGAAGTAACCCGTCCAAAATGGCCATTAATTATTTTGCGTTCGCCTAAAGGCTGGACTGGGCCAAAAGAAGTGGATGGATTGAAGACTGAAGATTTCTGGCGCTCGCACCAGGTGCCTTTTTCAGCAGTACGGGAAAACCCTGAGCATTTACAGCTATTGGAAACATGGCTGAAAAGCTACAAAGCCGAAGAACTTTTTGATGGTAACGGTACATTTTTAGCCGAATTAAAAGCCCAGGCCCCGACTGGTGTAAAACGAATGAGCGACAATAGCCAGGCTAATGGTGGATTGTTACTGAAGGATTTACACATGCCGGCATTTGCCGAATATGCCATTGATGTTCCGGCACCAGGTGCTGTCATAGCCGAGGCAACACGCGTTCAGGGTGCTTTTTTGCGTGATGTGATGAAGTTGAATATGGATGAAAAAAATTTCCGCCTGTTTGGACCGGATGAGACCGCCTCCAACCGCTGGTCAGCTGCTTTTGAAGTCACCGATCGAACCTGGATGGATGCGACAATACCGGAAGATGATCATTTGTCCCAGGATGGCAGGGTCATGGAGATTCTGTCCGAACATACTTGTCAGGGCTGGCTGGAAGGTTATTTACTGACTGGCAGGCATGGATTTTTCAATTGTTATGAAGCCTTTATCCATATCATTGATTCAATGTTCAACCAGCATGCAAAATGGTTGAAGACAACCAGCCAGGAAATTGAATGGCGTCGACCCATTGCATCATTAAACTATCTGCTGTCTTCTCATGTCTGGCGACAGGATCACAATGGTTTTTCACATCAGGACCCCGGATTTATAGATCATGTGGTGAACAAAAAATCATCAGTTATTCGTGTCTATCTGCCAGCCGATGCCAATACATTGCTTTCAGTCACAGATCACTGTCTGCGTAGTCGTAACTATATCAATGTGATTGTCGCCGGAAAACAGCCTTCTGAGCAATGGTTGAGTATGGATGAAGCGATTAAACATTGTAGTAGCGGTATTGGTATATGGGGATGGGCAAGTAATGATCAGGAAGATGGTGAACCGGATGTGGTCATGGCCTGTGCCGGTGATGTGCCGACACTGGAAACCCTGGCGGCAGTATCTATTCTTCGGGATCTGATTCCAAAGTTAAAAATCAGGGTAGTTAATGTGGTAGATTTGATGAAGCTATCACCTAAAGAGGAGCATCCACATGGCTTAACGGATCGTCAGTTTGATGATATTTTTACTACTGACACCCCTGTGATTTTTGCTTATCATGGCTATCCATGGCTGATTCATCGTTTAACCTACCGACGCACCAATCATCAAAATATTCATGTGCGTGGTTACAAGGAAGAAGGCACTACTTCAACTCCATTTGATATGGTGGTGATGAATGATCTGGACCGTTTTCATCTGGTTAGCGATGTCGTGGATCGCGTTCCCAGTCTTCGTCATCGTGCCGCTTATGTTAAGCAAGAAATGCGAGATAAGCTGATTGAGCATAAACAGTACGTACAAGAATATGGTGAAGATATGCCGGAAGTAAGTAACTGGAAATGGAACAGCGATAACTAAACAATTTTTGCTTAAGTATGAGTAAAAAATGCTTCGTCAATTTTATTTTTCAATTACTGAAAGGTTCGTCTGCCAGTCCATAAAGGGCTGGCAGACGTACTAATTTCATGCTCATTCCTTATAGTGCTATTTAGCAATACCATAGGAGAAAAATATGAAACAGAGTAAAAACCAAGCAACAATTGAAGATGATCGCACTGGAGTCAGTGTACCCACACTGATTCGAGCTATCGAAGATAATATGTTCTATGTACAGGGGAAATTTAAAGCTACAGCTACCAAAAATGATCAATACCTTGCAGTTGCTTATACGGTTCGTGATCGTTTACTGCGACGCTGGATTGATTCCATCGAAACCTATATAAAAAACGATGTCAGAGTGGTTTGTTATTTTTCTGCTGAATTTCTGCTGGGGCCTCATTTACACAATAATTTAATCAACCTTGATTTATTTGAGCCCATGCAGAAAGCAGTGGCCTCTTATGATGCCCGGCTGGAAAATCTGATTGAACAGGAAGGAGAGCCAGGACTGGGCAATGGCGGTCTAGGACGTCTCGCAGCTTGTTACATGGATTCTCTTGCCAGCCTACAGATACCGGCTATAGGTTATGGTATCCGCTATGAATATGGCATTTTCGGTCAGGAAATTCAGGATGGCTGGCAGGTCGAAATCACTGATAAATGGCTGCATCTTGGAAATCCCTGGGAACTGTACCGTCCGGAGCGTACTTATGAAGTAAAGTATGGTGGACATACCGAAATCCTTGAGGATGATCAAGGTTGTTTTCGCGTCCGCTGGGTACCAAACCGTGTGGTGTTGGGCGTAGCTTATGATACTCCGATTCTGGGTTACAAAGTCAACAGCGCTAATCTATTGCGACTCTGGTCTGCTCAGGCACCTGAATCTTTTGACTTTCAGGACTTCAATGTCGGTGACTACATGGGAGCGGTGCAGGAAAAAATGGATTCGGAAAATATTACCAAGATTCTTTATCCGAATGATGATACTGATCAGGGTAAACGCCTGCGTCTACAACAGCAATACTTCTTTGTTTCCTGTTCTCTGCAGGACATGATTGCCATCCAGTTGCAAATTGGCGGTTCTCTGGATGATTTTCATAAGCGCTTTGCCAGTCAGATGAATGACACTCATCCATCGATTGCAGTAGTCGAATTGATGCGCCTGTTAATGGATGTGCATGATATGGGCTGGGACCAGGCCTGGAATATTACCCGCCACACTTTTGCCTATACCAACCATACATTGTTACCAGAAGCGCTTGAGACCTGGTCTTTACCCTTGTTTCAGAGTGTGCTGCCCAGACATCTGGAAATTATTTATGAAATCAATCGGCATTTCCTCGACGAGGTTCGAACTCAATTCCCTGACGATAATGAACGCCTGGCCAGAATGTCCTTGATAGATGAGACAGGTGAAAAATCTGTTCGTATGGCGAATCTGGCTTGTGTTGGTAGTCATGCCGTTAATGGCGTTGCTGAATTACACACAAAGTTGCTGACTGCCAATATACTGCATGATTTCTATGAAATGTCTCCGGAGAAATTTAGCAACAAAACTAACGGCGTGACACCACGTCGCTGGATGGTGGTGAGTAACCCCAGGCTGTCAGCTTTGATCACGGAAAAAATTGGTGACAGCTGGATTACCGACTTGAATGAACTTATAAAGCTGGAAGATTTTGTAGATGATGAAAAATTCATATCTAGCTGGCGCCAGGTAAAACTGGATAATAAAAAGGAACAGGCTGCTTTTGCCTTTGATCGCACCGGTGTAGAGTTAAATCCGGAATCACTGTTTGATGTGCAGGTAAAAAGATTACACGAATATAAACGTCAACTCCTGAATGTCTTGCATATCACCACTTTGTATAACCGCATCAAGCAAAATCCGGATATTGACATTGTCCCCCGCACTTTTGTGTTTGGCGGCAAAGCGGCGCCGGGCTATTTTATGGCCAAATTGATTATCAAACTGATTACGTCAGTGGCTGACGTGGTCAACAATGACCCGGATGTTCGCAGGCGGCTAAAGGTAGTCTTTATCCCAAACTATAATGTTAAACTGGGGCATCGGGTTTATCCCATGGCCGATCTATCTGAACAAATTTCCACTGCAGGCCTGGAAGCTTCGGGAACTGGCAACATGAAGTTTTCAATGAATGGGGCGCTGACTATCGGTACGCTGGATGGCGCTAATATAGAGATCAGAGAGGAAGTCGGGGAAGATAATTTCTTTCTATTTGGTCTGACGGCTCAGGAAGTCGTTGATTTCAAAACTCAAGGTTATAACCCCAGGAGTTACTACGAAGATAACGAAGCACTCAGCTTAGTGCTGGATCGAATCCGGGAGGGTTATTTTTCCCACGGCGATGCTAATCTATTTTTGCCACTGGTGGATGAGTTATTGAATCACGATCAATATATGCTGTTAGCGGATTATCAGTCCTATATTGACGCTCAGGATAAAGTCAGCGAAACCTGGCGCGATCAGGAGCTATGGACCCGTATGTCAATTTTGAATGTTGCACGAATGGGAAAATTCTCCTCAGACCGGGCAATTCAGGATTATTGCCAGGATATTTGGAAAGTAAAACCGGTTCCGGTGGCATCCACTGAGTAAACTGCTCCTCTATGCATATGAAAACATATTCGGTCAACATCGGACAACGTTATCCTGCAGGTGTCACCCCCGAAAAGAAAGGTGTCAACTTCTGCGTTTTTTCCCGGCATGCAACCGCTGTCCAGCTTCTGCTTTACGAGAACCCGGACTCCGGCAGTCCGTT
>WTAG01000282.1 GCA_013139755.1 Methylomarinum sp.
AGTTCAGGGCTATCAGGTTATGCTGGGGATCGATCACAAGTTCAATTATTATCTGATGTTGATTTGGCGAAAGCAGAGCGTATATCAACAGGGTTGGCTGAGTTTGACCGTGTTTTAGGTGGCGGTATCGTAAGAGGTAGTGTGGTACTGATTGGTGGTGCGCCAGGAGCCGGTAAAAGTACTATTCTATTGCAAGTTATTGCTAGTGCTGCTCAAAAAGGCGTATCCGTATTATATGTCTCTGGTGAAGAGTCTTTGCAGCAAATCGCTGAGAGAGCTCACCGTTTAGGGCTAGATGTCAGTGCAATCAAAATGTTGGCTGAAACATCTGTGCAAAGTATTTGTGATTGTGTCGATGAAGAAAAACCAGTGATACTCATTGTTGATTCAATTCAGGTAATGCATACAGTTAATTCGGAAACGGCACCAGGGTCAGTGTCTCAAGTAAGAGAATCAGCGAGTTATTTGACGCAATATGCTAAGAAAAATAATGTCTCAATTTTTATGGTTGGGCATGTCACGAAAGACCAGTCTTTAGCGGGTCCCATGACTTTGAGTCATATTGTTGATGCTCAGGTGATTTTATCCGCTACTGATGATGCGCGATTTAGAGTGTTAAGGTCGGATAAAAACAGATTTGGCAGCGTAGGTGAGCTGGGTTTCTTTTCTATGGGCAGTACTGGGTTAAAGGAAGTTAAAAACCCTTCTGCGATGTTCTTATCTCGATCAGATAAACCTTCATCAGGAAGTGTGGTTACTGTTATTTGGGAAGGTACTCGACCCTTGTTGGTTGAAATTCAAGCATTAGTGACAGAAAGTCAGTATGGAAATCCTAGGCGATTAGCTGTGGGGCTGGATCAGAACCGATTAGCTATGTTACTTGCTGTATTAACTCGGCACGCCGGTATTTTTACTGCAAATGATGAGATTTATGCCAATGTAGTGGGTGGGATAAAAGTGACAGAGACGGCTTCTGATTTAGCTATATTGGTCGGTGTGGTTTCTAGCCTTAAGGATAGAATTATTCCCCATGATATCGTGTTTTTTGGCGAAATAGGTCTGAATGGGGAGATAAGGCCTGTAGCTAATGGATATGCTCGCTTAAATGAAGCTGCTAAACATGGTTTTAAAAAAGCGGTTATACCTAAAGCTAATGCACCCAAAGAGGCTATCAATGGGTTAGCAATTAGAGCTGTTTCGACGGTATCAGAAGCGCTTGATGTGTTTGAAGATTTCTGAATTTATTCTTTATATTCAGATAGCGCTAGAAAGTCTCTTTCTAGCATTTGGCTATCGCCAAGATTAAGCTCAACCAAGCGTCGTAATTGAGAAATGCTATCAATATCAATATGCTCACATTTAAAACCTGCATCGTTACCAATAACATGAGTAACGCTGATTTGCATGGTGATACTGATATCTTCTGATAACTTCAGTTTCATTGTATATAAGTCTTCTAAAGGTTCGTTCCATGGCGTGTCAAAACGTAGCAGGCAACCCTGTAAAGAAATATCGATGAGTTTACAGGAGATAGTGGATGATTCACCGCTTAACGTTACGTCTGAATTATAGAAAATGCGGTGAAAATGACGTTTGTTATTGATTGGGTCAGCCATAATTAGTTTTCTAGAAAGAATTGCATGGATATATTATCGATAACAATAATATCGTTTTGGTTCAAATTTAAGGACTTATCAGCCAGTGCTTTGTTGTTGATGGTTATTTTTGCATCCGATTCGAGTGAAGATATGAAATAACCTTCTTTTCGTCTTGAAATAATAACAGTACCGGTGCCACTAAGACCAAAGCGCGTTATTGCTTTTTTTAAAGGCAGAATTCGACCAATATGTTGGCCATCTAACACTTGAAGATTAGCATCAGGTAGCTTAATTTTTTCTTCTAGCTGCTCGTTAAGATCTTTAAGGTCTTTGTTAGCCGCATTATTATTGGGTGCAGGTGTGACTGACTCAGTTGTACTAAAAATAATTGTATGCTTACCAATAGTTATTTTATCGTTATGCTGAAGAATTGAGTCTTTGGTTTTTTCATTGTTGATGAATAAGGGAAAGTCGTCATTAAGTTGTTTTATCATACAACTATCTTCTTTAATTATAACCGCAGCATGAGCTGATGCTACAGCGAGATTGTCAATCACTATATCATTGGTCTCATCGCGACCAATATGAATCACACCTGAATCAAATATCTTTGATTGAACTGCTTTATCTTTAAAATAGACTGTAAATTTTGCCATTGTTCTCGTAAAAACGACTTGCTTTGATTAAGTAGTATAGACGTAATAATTTAAGCTTGTTGAATAAAATATTATTTTTCAGGGTAAAATTTAACTAATTTAATGGTGTTCTTATCACGTTTAATAATTTCAAGTCGATAACCATGCAAACTCACGCTAACGCCTGATTCGGGAATTGTTTCCATGTACTCAATAATAAGACCATTAAGTGTTTTAGGTCCTTCAGTCGGCAAAGCCCATTGAGTGATGCGATTGAGTTCACGGACAGTGACACTGCCATCGACTAAATAACTACCATCTTTTTGTTCTTTAACATCCGCTTCTTCGGCGACCAGTTCACCGACAATAACTTGCAACAAATCATCCAAAGTTACCAGACCTTGCACGTCACCATATTCATCAACTACCAAACCAATGCGTAATTTTTCTGCTTTAAAGCTTTGTATTTGTTTGTGTAGAGGTGTGCTTTCAGGAATAAAAAAAGGTTTTGCCAGGTTTTCAGTAATACTTTGTTTGTCAAAATCTGTCCGGTTAATCAAAGACATTAAGGTTCTTAAATGTAAAAAACCAATTACCCTGTCTATACTTTTTTTGTATATAGGTAGGCGAGTATGAGAGCAATGTTGGATTTGATGAATAATTGATTCAAGAGAGTCTTCTAGGTCTATACCAATGATCTCATTCCTTGGTGTCATTATATCTTCAACAGATGCTGACTCAAGGTCTAAAATACCTAAAAGCATATTTTGGTATCGAGCTGGCATTAAGTTTTCGGCATCAGATACAATACTTTTTAACTCATCTTTATTCAGCTGGTCTTTATTGTTTTTTGATGCATTAACACCAATTATTCTTAATAAGAAGTTGGATATTAAATTAACTAACCAGACAAAAGGATAGAGCAGTTTTAATAAGGGGGTATAAACCCAAGCAGCAGGGTAGGCAAGGATTTCGGGTTTGATTGCTGCTAACGTTTTTGGCGTGACTTCTGAAAAAATCAGCACAACCAGCGTCAAAGTCATTGTTGAAGCAAGGAGGGTTTCTTCTTGACTAAGGTTAATAATGCCTTCATTAATCAAGCGCATTGCAATGATAGTTGCTAGAGAAGACGCACAAATATTTACAAAGTTGTTACCTAATAGGATTAAACCCATTAAGCGGTCAGGTCGTTGTAATAATCGATGAGCTTTAGTGGCTCCCTTATGTTTTTGTTTGACCTGATGCTGCAAACGATAACGATTTAAAGTCATTAACGCTGTTTCAGAGCCAGAAAAAAAAGCCGAAAGAAGTAAAAGAGCTATAAGTATGCCGAAGAGTATACTAAGAGAGATGTCGTTCAAAGAAAGGAACTCAAGTTTATTTAACAGATGACTAGTTTCTCTATTGAGAAATATTTGTCAAGTATTTATTATGGTTTTTAATATTTATTGATTTTATTTTGTTTTCTAATTGCGTTAGAAAGTAGTTACAAGAGATTGAAATAAATTGAAGTTTTTTCAATAAAATGGTTCAATGATTTACTTTGTAACGGTGCTAATGTTTTTAAAAAAAATCGGCCCGGTTATGTTTTCGGTTTTTATATCAAGTATGTTTTTCCTAGAGCAAAGCTCTGAAACAGGTGGGTAGTAAATTATGTTACTGTTTCAGTAGCACGGTTATAGGTAAAAAAATGGTTAGAAAAGCGATTAAGATGGCTGCATGATGTATAA
>WTAG01000317.1 GCA_013139755.1 Methylomarinum sp.
ATTAAATACCGATGCTGAAGGCCGTTTAATACTTTGTGATGCTTTAACTTATGCAAAAAAATTCAACCCTGAGGTTGTGATTGATTTAGCCACTTTAACTGGCGCATGTTTGGTTGCTTTAGGCAGAGTCCCTAGCGGCTTATTAGGCAATGATGACGCATTATGTAATGATCTAATCGATGCCAGTGAAACCGCTTGTGACAGCTTATGGCGCTTACCTATTTGGGAAGAATACCACGAGCAATTAAAATCTAATTTTGCCGATTTAGCCAATATTGGCGGTCGTGATGCAGGTACGATTACTGCGGCCTGTTTTCTATCTCGCTTCACCGAAGACTATCGTTGGGCTCATTTAGATATTGCTGGAACAGCATGGCGTTCAGGCGGTGCTAAAAAAGGTGCAACAGGCCGTCCAGTGCCATTATTAAGCCAATATTTAATTAATAGAGCGAATGGCTGAAGCAAGCTTTTACATATTACAATCCCAGTCTCTGCATGACCGCTATCAGTTTGCCTGCAAACTGATAGCAAAAGCCTACAGTCTGGGACAGTATTGCTATGTGTACACAGATTCAAACGAACAAAGTCAGTTATTAGATAAGCTATTATGGACCTTTAAAGACACCAGTTTTATTCCTCATCAAATGTATGATGAGAAATATGGCGCACCTGATTATGAACACACTATTTTAATTGGTACTCAGGCCGCCCCAAAAAATTGGCAAGCACTTATTTTTAATTTATCGTCTAAATATCCTGATGATTTAACACAAACAGATCGTGTTTTAGAAATTTTAGATAACAATGAATCTCTCAAGCAAGCAGGACGACAGCGTTATCGGCAATACAAACAAAATGGTTTTAAAATGACCGACTTTAAAATATAAAACAATACATTTGAAAGAAAAACTTAAGCGAATAAGCTATTAATCTGTATTGATCACTCTAAGTCCTTCCCAGCAAGGGAGGGCCTTTAAGATAAAAGCAAAAAATTAAACACTAATTCAATTTATTAAACAGACCCCATCCATGGAAAAAACATACGCTCCCCACTCAATAGAACAACGCTGGTATAAAACTTGGGAAGACAAAGGCTATTTTGAAGCAAAGCCTGAAGGTGAATCTTATTGCATCATGATTCCACCACCTAATGTCACCGGCAGTTTACACATGGGACACGCGTTTCAAGACACTATCATGGATGCTTTAAGTCGATACCACCGCATGAAAGGTTTTAGCACCTTATGGCAACCTGGTAGTGATCATGCAGGGATTGCGACTCAAATGGTGGTTGAGCGTTTGGCCAATGCCGAAGGCAAAACTCGCCATGATTACGGCCGTGAAAAGTTTGTCGAAAAAATTTGGGAATGGAAAGAAGAATCAGGCGGCACCATCACCAAGCAACTACGCCGCATGGGTTCATCTTTAGATTGGGAAAAAGAACGTTTCACCATGGATGACGGTATGTCTGATGCCGTACAAGAAGTGTTTATCAAACTACATGAAGAAGGCTTGATTTACCGTGGTAAACGCTTAGTCAACTGGGACCCTGTCTTACACACTGCTGTTTCTGATTTGGAAGTATTATCCGAAGACGAAAATGGCTTTATGTGGCACATGCGTTACCCCCTATCCAACGGTTCAGGACACTTAATTGTTGCCACCACACGCCCTGAAACTTTATTAGGTGATGCGGCAGTTGCCATTCATCCCGATGATGATCGTTACAAACATTTATTAGGTGAATTTGTTGAGCTGCCTTTAACTGGTCGCCGTATCCCTATTATTGCCGATGAGCATGTCGACCCTGAATTTGGTACCGGTTGCGTAAAAGTAACTCCCGCACATGATTTTAACGATTATGAGGTATGGACACGCCATAGAGAATTATCCGCTATTCAAGATATGCCTCATGGTGGTCTCATCAATATTTTTACTGCGGATGCCGCAATTCGCAGCAATGAAGAAGATGAAAACCAACTAATCCCTGAAAAATATATCGGCATGGATCGTTTTGATGCCCGTAAACAAATGATTGCTGATTTAGATGCGCAGGGTTTACTGGAAAAAATTGTTGATCATAAATTAATGGTGCCACGCGGTGATCGCTCAAATAGTGTGATTGAACCATTCCTGACTGATCAATGGTATGTCAAAGTCGCACCCTTAGCTAAACCGGCAATAGAAGCCGTAGAAAATGGCGATATTAAATTTGTGCCTGATAACTGGAAAAACACCTATTTTGAATGGATGCGGAATATCCAGGACTGGTGTATTTCAAGACAAATCTGGTGGGGACACAGAATCCCCGCTTGGTATGATGATGAAGACAACATTTATGTTGGACGTTCTGAGCAAGAAATTCGCGAAAAACACAATCTTGCAGCAGACTATCCACTAAGACAAGATGAAGACGTGTTGGACACTTGGTTCTCATCTGCTTTATGGCCTTTTTCAACCTTAGGTTGGCCAGAAAAAACGCCTGAATTGGCTCAACATTACCCAACCAGTGTTTTAGTCACAGGGTTTGATATCATTTTCTTCTGGGTTGCCAGAATGATCATGATGGGGCTTAAATTCCAAGGTGAAGTACCGTTTAAAGAGGTTTATATTCATGGTTTAGTACGTGATGCCGAAGGACAAAAAATGTCCAAATCAAAAGGCAACGTACTTGACCCTATTGATTTAATTGATGGCATTGATTTAGAAGCCTTAGTTGAAAAACGCATGGCTGGCATGATGCAGCCGCATTTACAAAAGAAAATAGAAAAAGCCACTCGCAAGCAATTTCCTGATGGCATTCCTTCTTTTGGTACCGATGCCCTACGCTTCACTTTTGCCTCATTAGCATCAACAGGTCGTGATATACGTTTTGATTTAGCACGTACTGAAGGCTACCGTAATTTCTGCAATAAATTATGGAATGCTGCACGTTATGTATTAATGAATACTGAAGACCAGGATAATGGTTTATCAGATGCGCCTTGTGAGTACTCACAGGCAGATTTATGGATCACTTCGCGTTTAAACCAAGTTATCACAAGTACCAGCGATTCAATTGAAAACTACCGTTTTGATTTAGCCGCACAAGCACTTTATGAATTTACCTGGAACGAGTACTGTGACTGGTATTTAGAGCTAGCTAAAATCTCCTTACAATCGGATAACGAAGCATTACAACGTGGCACACGTAAAACATTAGTGAATGTTTTAGAAAACATTCTACGTTTAAGCCATCCATTAATGCCATTTATTACCGAAGAAATCTGGCACCGTGTCGCACCATTAGCAGGTATAAATGCAGAAACTATTATGCTGCAACCATACCCCATTGCTAATGATAGCGAAATTGACCAAGATGCGATTAATGCCACGCAATGGATAATGTCATTTATTTTAGGGCTGCGAAGAATCCGTGGTGAAATGAATATTGCGCCAGGAAAACCACTACCCGTTTTGCTACAAAACAGCTCAACAAGTGACTTGGCATTTTTAAAAACCAGCAAAGAATATCTACTAAAGCTTGGGCGTATTGAGTCTATCACTCTGCTGGACGCTAATGAAACGGCACCAGAATCAGCGATGTCGCTTATCGGGGAAATGAAAATTCTAATCCCGATCGCAGGCTTAATTGATAAAGATGCCGAAATTGCCCGTTTAGAAAAAGAAATTTTAAAAACACAAAAAGAATTACCACGTATTGAGGGCAAACTGAACAATCCAAAGTTTATTGATAAAGCACCTGAAGAAGTTATCGCGAAAGAAAAAGAGAAATTAGCTGTGCTACACTCTTCGCAACGCAGTCTTGAAGAACAGTTAGTTAAAATCAAAGCACTTTAACAAATGGCTACCTCGACAACAAAGATAAATAACCCCCAGTCACTCTCTGAGTGGACAAGGGTTCTTTGTGAGCAAGAAATGCCTATTTTTTCAAATACAGCGCAAAGTATTCACAGTACTTTAGAAGATAAAAAGAAAGGAGCAATGGATCTCGCATCTATCATTCTGCAAGATCCAAATTTAACGGGCAAGCTACTCACCGTGAGTAATAGCGTCTACTACAACCCGTCTAACCAAAAGATGAACACGGTTTCCAGGGCTATTGTTATTTTAGGCTCAAACGTTATTCGTGAGCTTACACTTGCCTGCTCTTTTTTTGAATCTATTCTTTCACCTGAGAATAAACAACGTGCTAACGAAGAGATAGCATTTGCCATTCATGCTGCCGTTCAAGCCAAACAAATTGCCATTGCCTGTAAAGATCCCTCTCCCGAAGAGATCTTTATTGCGGCGCTACTTAATAATATCGGCAACATTGCTTTCTGGTGTTTTGGTGGTAAGCCGTGCAAATATATCACTGAATTAGTTCAATCAGGCAATTTCACCCTCAGAGAAGCTGAAAATAAAGTGCTTGGGTTTGACTTGATTGAACTAAGCAAAGGAATAAGTAAATCATGGAAATTAGGGGGACTTATTGAAAATGCGATATCTCCCCCTCCATCTCCATCCCCTCGCATTCAGTCAATTCTTCTGGGCAAAGAAGTTACCCATGCAATCAATATTGGCTGGAACTCGAAAGAGATGAAGTCTTGCCTAAAAAAAATAGAATTACTCACTGGAAAAAGCCAGGTAAAGATAAAACCCACGCTTAAAAATAATACCGAACTCGCTATTCAAATTGCCTGTAAGTTTGGTGCTCATGACGCCTCACAATTTATTGCCCCAGAAACCCCACATAGCGAATCCAGCCTCACCCAAACTGATACCCCCCCCAATATAGACTACAAGCAAATCCAATTTAATATACTACAAGACATAACCAATCACATTAGTGGCAAGATTAACCTTAATACACTATTTGAGATGACGGTTGAGGGCATACACAGAGGAATTGCCATGGACAGAACACTCTTTTGTCTATTCAGTGCAAATCAAAAAACACTTCTGGAAAAACTTGCTATAGGCTGGTTCAAAGAACCCAACACCCCTAAAATAAAATTTGAGGTCTCTGATTTCCCCCCTAATCTGTTTTTTAAGGCCTTACAGTCTTCAAATGGAATCTGGGCAAAACCAAGCACTGACGAAGGTTTTTATACCCCCCATGTGGTTAACAGTATAGGAAAAACAGAATGTTTCCTTATCCCAATTCATGCTGACAACAAACCTATAGGCTCAATTTATTGCGACCGATCTGTCAGCAAAAAACCAATTACAGAAGATGACTTTAACACAGCCAGACATTTTTCCCAGCAAGCAGTCATAGGCATGGCACTTTATAAAATAAAAAAATAACACGCATTCATATAGCATTATTGCTAATACTTTGTTGTCAATTTTAGCTTAAGCGTTTTAAAATGAGATCTAGTTAATTTTATCGGTAGTGAAATATAAAAACAGGATAACAAAAAGATCCATTCATAAAAACAAGGGAAATCAACAAGGCTGAGAAATACCAAACCTTTTAAAAACATACATTTTGCACCTTAAGGAGCAAGGATTCAATAATCACTCCTAAGCAGGTAGACAAAAAAATTATTTCATCTATATTTGCATTACTGCAAAATAAAAAAACAAATCATCCATGGCAACAGTACATACGGACTTACAATTTGGTGGCCTGACAAAATGTCTTATTCAACAAGGCGTATTAACAGAAGCCGATGCACAAACTCATGCTGATGATGCAGAAAAAAAGAAAATCCCATTAATTAGCTACTTGGTTTCGAATAACATTATACCTGGGAAGGTCATTGCATCCCACGCATCGGTTGAATTTGGCGTGCCTTTTTTCGACTTAGATGTTATTGATATACATTCACTACCTATTAGCCTAGTGAGTGAGAAACTCATTCGCCAACATCATGCGCTACCTTTATTTAAACGAGGCAACCGCTTATTTGTTGCCGTTTCAGATCCTACCAATTTTCTGGCACTTGATGAGATTAAATTTCATACTCGCCTGAACACAGAAACAGTCTTAGTTGAAGAAGACAAGCTCTCTAAAACACTAGAGGTTGCACTAGAAGCTGCTGACACCTCTATGACTGATTTACTAGATGATGATCTAGATAACCTTGATATATCAGGAGGCGACGAGGCACCTACAGACAACGAAGGTGATTCTGATATTGATGACGCACCGATTGTGCGTTTTGTTAATAAAATTTTACTCGACTCGATTAAAAAAGGTGTATCAGATATCCACCTGGAGCCTTACGAAAAAACCTTCCGTATTCGTTTCAGGGGGGATGGCATACTATATGAAGCAGCCAGCCCACCATCCAACATAGCAAATAGATTGATATCCAGAATCAAAGTCATGTCAAAAATGGATATCGCTGAACGACGCGTCCCTCAGGATGGTCGTATCAAAATGAAATTATCCAAAAACAGGGCGATTGATTTTCGTGTTAGTACCTGTCCGACCTTATTTGGTGAAAAAGTCGTTTTACGTATTTTAGACCCAACCAGCGCCCAAATTGGTATTGAAAAACTGGGCTTTGAACCCGATCAGCAAAAACTATTCCTTGATGCCATCCATCGTCCTTATGGCATGGTGTTAGTAACAGGCCCTACAGGTAGTGGTAAAACAGTTTCTCTTTATACCGGGTTAAATATTTTAAACAAAGTCGAACGTAATATCTCAACAGCTGAAGACCCTGTTGAGATTACTGTAGAAGGTATTAACCAGGTCAACATGAACGTCAAGGCAGGCCTTACCTTTGCTGCAGCGCTAAAAGCCTTTTTAAGACAAGATCCTGACATTATCATGGTCGGTGAGATTCGTGACCTCGAAACAGCCAGTATTGCAGTAAAAGCCGCTCAAACAGGCCACTTAGTTTTATCTACCCTGCATACCAATGATGCCCCTCAAACCATTAACCGTCTGATGCAAATGGGGATTGAACCTTTTAACATTGTTTCAGCTGTTAATTTAATTATGGCTCAACGATTAGGCCGCAGGCTTTGCGAGCACTGTAAAAAAGAAGCCGATTTTCCTGAAAAAACTTATCTTGATGCCGGCTTTAAAAAAGAAGAACTTAACTCCTTAAAAGTATACACGCCAGTTGGCTGTGATCGGTGTAACGATGGCTACAAGGGTCGGGTAGGTATTTACCAAGTCATGCCTATTAGTGAAAAAATGCGAGCACTCATTTTAAGCGGGGGCAATGCGATGGAAATGGCTGATTTATCAAAAAGTGAAGGCATAAACGATCTCAGAGCATCCGGTTTAGATAAAATCCGTCAAGGTATTACCAGCCTTGAAGAAATAGACAGAATCACTGAGGAATAATAATGGCCGAAGAAATTGAACAAATAGATTTTGTCTGGAAAGGAAAAGATAAAACAGGCAATAAAGCGGGTGGAGAAATCAGCGCAAAAAGCGAAGCTATCGCGAGGACTGATTTACGAAAATCCGGTGTTCGTGTTTTAAGTATAAAGAAAAAACCTAAAGCCTTATTTGCGGCAAGAGCCCAAGCAATTACACCTGCTGACATAGCTGTTTTTGCTCGCCAATTAGCCACAATGCTTGAAGCTGGTGTTCCCTTAGTACAAGCATTTGATATTGTCGGTAAAGGACATAAAAACCCAAGCATGGCTGAAATGTTATTATCCGTTAAAGCGGATATTGAAGGCGGGGACACACTGACCGAAGCGCTAAAACGAAAATACCTTTATTTCGATGATTTATTTTGTAGCTTAGTAGAAGCCGGTGAACAAGCAGGTGTATTAGAAACATTACTTGATAAAATTGCC
Organism: Methylomarinum sp.; assembly: GCA_013139755.1. Next base: position 7,759 of record WTAG01000317.1, read on the forward strand.
ACTTACAAAGAAAAGTCAGAATCCATCAAGAAAAAAGTAAAAAAAGCCCTTACTTACCCCATCGCTGTACTATGTGTCGCATTTCTTGTAACGGCTATACTACTTATTTTTGTGGTACCTGTTTTTGAAGAGCTATTCCAAAGCTTTGGTGCAGATCTTCCTTCCTTCACAAAAATGGTTATCGGTATGTCTGAATGGGCTCAAGCATGGTGGTGGGCTGTCATAGGCGGTATTTTTATTACCATACAGGTATTTTCATTTTTCAAAAAACGTTCGGCTAAATTCAGACATTTTATCGACAAAACATTACTTAGAATTCCTGTTGTCGGCGATATCATTAACCAATCGGCACTTGCTCGCTTTGCTCGAACTTTAGCAACCATGTCAGCTGCCGGCGTACCTTTGGTTGACGCACTAGAGAAAGTAGCAGGGGCTTGTGGCAACATTGTATATTACCAAGCCGTTATGAAAATACGTGATGATGTTGCTACAGGTCAACGCTTACAATTTGCCATGCAACAAGTTGGCTTATTTCCCCATTTGGTTATACAGATGGTAGCTATAGGTGAAGAGTCAGGAAAAATCGACAGCATGCTTGATAGAGTAGCTGACTTTTATGAAGAAGAAGTTGACAACCTGGTTGATAATCTCAGTAGCTTAATGGAACCGTTTATTATGGTTATATTAGGCGTACTGGTCGGTGGATTAATCGTCGCAATGTATCTTCCTATTTTCAAATTAGGCGCTGCTGTAGGTTAATGATCTACGTCAACTCTGTACTTTCTACATGGATGTAGTTACTCCCACACACACTAACTCTCAATGCACGAACTTCACAATATATTACAGTCCTCCCCTATTCTTCTAACCTCATTCCTATTGATCATTGGTTTACTGGTTGGAAGTTTCCTAAATGTGGTGATTTATCGACTCCCAGTAATGATGGAGAGGGGCTGGGAAAAAGAATGCACTGAATACCTAGAACTGGATAGCAACGAAGAAGACAATACCCCTTTTAATCTAATGGTGCCTTTATCTCGCTGCCCAAGCTGTAATACCGCGATAAAGCCCTATCAAAACATTCCCGTTATCAGTTATTTATTTTTACGAGGAAAATGCGCCCATTGCAAAGCACACATATCGCTACGATACCCGCTGATTGAAGCCTTTACTGGCATTGCCTCAGCTATTGTTGCTTGGCATTTTGGCTATAGCGTTGAAACGCTGTTTGCTTTATTGCTCACCTGGTCACTGATTGCACTTAGCTTTATTGATATTGATCAGCAATTACTACCTGATTCAATCACCCTACCGATGCTATGGCTAGGATTATTCTTAAGCTTATTTTCAATTTATACCGATACTCACGCCAGTATTATTGGAGCAGTCGCTGGATATTTAAGCTTATGGACTGTTTATCAATTATTTAAACTAGCGACAGGCAAAGAAGGTATGGGCTTTGGTGATTTTAAATTACTGGCTTTATTTGGAGCCTGGTTAGGCTGGCAATATTTACCAATAATCATTCTGCTCTCATCTTTAGTCGGTGCTGTCATCGGTATATCAATGGTTATCTTCGTTAAAAAAGATCACAACACACCAATACCATTTGGCCCTTATTTAGCGGCGGCAGGCTGGTTAGCATTAATATGGGGCGATGATATAAATACCGCTTACCTAAACACGATAGGCATGTAAGATGTTGAAAATTGGTTTAACAGGAGGCATAGGCAGTGGTAAATCAACTGTCGCTGAATTATTTAACAGTCTATATAATATTCCGGTTATTGATGCAGACATTATCGCCCACCAATTAGTAGAACCAGACCAACCAGCGCTAGCACTCTTACAGCAAACCTTTGGCCAATCAATCATCAACCCAAAGGGTGCTTTAGATAGAGATCAACTGAGAGACATTATTTTTTCTGATAGTGATAAAAAAGATCAACTAGAAAAAATTCTTCACCCTCTTATTTATCAACAAATGCAGGCTGAATTTGATCTACAAACATCAGTCTATTGCATTCTTTGCATCCCTCTTTTAATGGAGACAAAAATGACCCACTTTGTTGATCGTGTTTTGGTAGTTGACTGTCCAGTTGAGGTGCAGATAGAAAGAGTAATGCAACGAGACTCTCTTTCAAAAGAGAGTATCTTATCTATTATTAAAAGTCAGGTTTCTCGTGAAACACGACTTTCTCAAGCCAATAATGTTATTCATAACCCAAATTCAAGTACACCACTTGCAGAACAAGTCAAAAAGCTTCACAATCAATATATATTACTGAGCAACTCTTAGGTTCCCTTATCTGTGAACACACATACTTTCTACGAATTTCCGCTTAACGAACGAGTTAGAGTATTTATGCGACTGGAACAACTATTCCAGCAACTCACTCACTTCATGAATGGTGAAACCATTTTTGACAAGCGTGCGGCTATCTCAGTTTTGTTAAATATTCTAATGATTTTCAGTCGAAATGATTTAAAATCAGAATTAATTAAAGAACTAGAGCGACATTCAAAATTTCTCAATCAAATAGCCAATAGCCAAGGCGTTGATGCCGAAAAATTAAACCAAATTCTTAGTGAGCTAAACATCATTAGCCAAAAGCTCTATAAAACCAATGGAAAAATTGGGATCAACGTCATGGAAAGTGATTTGTTTCAAAGCATTTCACAACGAAACGCCATCCCTGGAGGCACTTGCTCCTTTGACTTACCCGCATTCCATTACTGGTTAGAACAAGATAATAATGTTCAACAAGCTGACTTAGCTCAATGGACAAAACCTTTAGCAGATATTCGCACTGCAATTGATTTAATACTTAATTTTATCCGCCAAAGCAGTATGCCCACGTCAGAACTTGCTGAAGCGGGATTCTTCCAGCTTGCCTTCGAAAAGTCCCAGCCTTTTCAGCTCCTTAGGATTGCAATTGACCATACCATTCCTTGTTTTGCTGAAGTAAGCGGAGGGAAGCACCGTTTCACTATTCGCTTTATGGCACCATCAACCGATAATAAGCGTCCCTCTCAAACTCGAGAAGACATCCCCTTTTCCCTGACTCGTTGCGTTTTCTAATGTCCACCACAAATAATCCAACAAAACAACTCGTTGTATCTTGCCCTACATGCCAAAAAAACGTTATATGGAATGATATGCAAATATCCAAGCCTTTTTGCAGCAAACGCTGTAAATTGATTGATTTAGGTGAATGGGCGGCTGAAGAAAAAACAATTCCAGGAGATCCAGTCTATTCTGAATATGATAGCGATTCTTTTTTACAGTAAATTTACACAGCCCTTCTAAATTTCAAGTAGATAAATAATTTAGGCTATCTGCTATAAAATCTCTTTTATCGATTTAGCCAATAACTTATCCAGATTAATACAAGCACTTGGGTGACTGATACTGTCAGTACTCCAGATTTTCTTCACCCCAGCCTGCATAATATGTTGCTCAGCATCCCCACAGAACAATGGATGAGTGATAACCGCATAAACTTGTTCTACTCCAGCTTTCAACAACAAGTCAGTCGCTTTGGCCAACGTTCTCCCCGTACTTGCCATATCATCGATGATAACGACAGGGTTATTATGGAAATCATGCTCAAGTAAGCTCATCACTACTTGCGTGTCACCTTGACGAGTTTTTTCTGCTACCAAATAGTCAAAACCTATTTTTTTTGCAATAGCAGACACCCACTGTTCCGATTCACCATCAGGCCCCAATAACACGGCATAATCGAATTGACGCTTAAGAAAACAAGCAATTTCATCCGCCGCAGTCAAACTAATCGCATTAGCTATCGGTATCGCCTGACTTAGCTTTGAAATACGATGCAAATGTGGATCAACAGTAATAACATCGTCAAACTGCTCGGCCAACATTTGTCCGATAATACTCTGACTAACTGCTTCACCAGGGTGGTTAGCAATATCCTGACGCATATAACATAAATACGGAGCCACTAAGCTGACTCTTTTTGCCCCTAATTGCCTAGCTGTTTTTACACACAGCAACAATTCGATTAATTTATCGTTAGGTTGATTAAGACTGCGACATATAACCACGTGCTCAGGAATATTTGTTGGCAAGCGTAATAAGCTTTCCCCATCTGGGAAATGATGTAGGTATACTTCTTCAACCTGAACATCAAGTACCGCTCCTAGGCGTTGAGACTGAATCATGTATTCAGTAAATGTAAGTATTAACATAGCTATAACCCTAAAATGCAATCAACGGTTTCAATACCTGCTCATCATCACCAATGCTGTAACCCGTGTTCTGTTTTGCCAGGTTTTTTGCAAACATAAAATCTGCCTCAAATTCAGCATGAATCCGAAATAAAGGTTCACCTTTTACGACTTTATCACCCAATTTTTTTAACAAATCAACACCTGCTTTTTTTTCCATAGGCGCTCCAGCAATGCGGGCAATTCTGGCAGTTTGAAAATTATCAATATGAGTCACCACGCCGTCACGATCAGCACATATCTCATAACACAGTTGACCGGGTTGCAAATCTATTTTTTTTTCACCTTGTGCTTTTATAATGTCATTCATCTTTACACATGCCCTACCTGACTCTAAGATATCCCTGGCAATAGCGTAACCTTGCCCTCCACGCACATCAGGATCAAACTCAATAATTCGCCCCGCTAGCTGCAACGATTTTTGACGCGAATCAGCCGGCGCATCAGAATCATTATTCAACACTTTCATAATATCTCGAGCTTCAAGCACTGGACCAATACCTAACCCTATAGGTTGACGTCCATCAGTAATCATTACTTCCAGATGGATATTAAGATGGTCACCGACGAACTCAAATAACTTTCGCAAGGCTAATGCTTGTCGCATATGCCTTACTTTGGCCGTTGGCCCCACAGGAATATCGATTAACAAATGTGTTGAACCTGCCGCCAGTTTTTTCGACAAAATAGATGCGACCAGCTGTCCTTGTGAATCAATTCCCAATGGCCTTTCAACTGAAATCAGTAAATCATCAACAGGT
>WTAG01000526.1 GCA_013139755.1 Methylomarinum sp.
CCCTGCACCTTGGATATGTCCTTAAAATAGGTTGTCTTTAACAAGTTATTTTGTAAATCCCAAAACTTACTTCTTCTAGCCATCCAGATAGTGTCATCCACACAACTCTCTCTACGTAAATGGCCTAGTTCCTCAGCCGTTTCACTATCAATAGCTGTCTCTTCTACAATATAACAATGCACCCCATCCACTACATCTTCACCTATCGTTTTACGTGTGTAATCTTTAAGGGATACTCGGGTTTCTAACTTGATATCTTCATAACTCAAGTCTGTCCCTAAAAAATAATCGCCGCGATCTGAAGCTGAAATTCGTCTAACTTTACGCATGGCAGGTAAATATAACCATTGGTCATCATCCCTTTGTTTATCAGCATAGTCATAAGTTAAAAAGGCGGTATCTTTGATATTTTTTGGTTTTAGATAAAAAATCGCGGTGCGTTTTTCATCTCCAAAGTATTTTCTAAATGCTCGTGTTTCTCTTTCCCTTACCTTGCCATGACGATCTGTCATCTGCATTGTTAGATTTCGGGAAACTGCGATACCTTCATCACGCGCATTGATATTCTTGGCAATGCTGTCACCTGAGGGTAGCTCTGCACTGTTTGCGTTGCTATAAACGATTGGAAGTAGTGTAATCATTAATAGCTTGGTTAATTGTATGATTTTCATGATCGTTCCTTAATAGTTTCAAGCGAAGAACAGTGACTACATCTTTTTGGGTAGCCTAAAAAAGCAGGTTTTAATTGTTTGATTAATGCCGGTAATACCGTCATGCTGGAAATAAAACTTATCAGTACTGAAAAGGCGATTAACATGCCAAGTTTTGATAGTGGTGGTACATAACTGAGTCCCAATATTCCAAACCCGATAAATACCGCAACAAAGCTAAATAATAATGCTCGGCCAGTTGATGGAAACAGTTGACGTAATGCCTCATCTGGATCAACGCCTTGTTCTGTAATTAATAGTTTGATTCTATCTAAGGTATGAATTGAAAAATCCACCCCAATACCTAAAGCAATAGCCGCTGTCATGGAAGTTCCGACAGCAAGTGTGATCCCCACTACTCCCATAAAGGCATATACAGACAAACAAGCCAGTACCACAGGGATAACTGCTAAGGTCCCGCCATAGATGGATCTAAGACTGATACAAACAAGCATCCAGACTAATACCAAGGCAAATAACACACTTTTAAATTGCGTACCTAATAAAGTATCAAGCCAGTGATAATCAACATTTACCCGTCCTGATAAAGTTGCTTTAATCTCATTAGTGTTAAACACGTAATCCAGGTATTTTTGAGTTTCTTCGACCACCACTTTACTTTGCTGATAACGAGCCGAATCTAGTCGCGCTCTAACCAAGGCCATCTGATAATCATAATCAATTTCTTCTTCAAAATCGGTAGGATCACCACTGACTGAATAAAGTAGAAAATACTGTGAGATTAAATCCTCATTATCTGGAATGACATAGGCAGATGCTTTATTTTCATTTAACGAACGATTCATCTGCTTGATATAATCAACAATCGATGTGCTGCCATTAACATGGGGTAGCGTTGCCAAGAAAGTTTGTAACGCATCAATACGCCTTAGGTTTTCTGGTTTAAAGATATCTTCCTTGTTCGCCGTTTCTATCACAATATCTAAGGTATTGGAGCCATCCAATGTTTCATTAATCGCTATATCCGCTAGATAAATAGGTTCAGAGGTTCTAAAGTTTTCTACCCAGGATTCATTTACTTCTAATTTAAGCGCGCCCATTACGCCCATCACACAAACAATCAAGGCTACAAAAAGAACTGTTTTAGTATGGCCCAATACCCATCCCCCTACTTTGTCCATAGTTCGGCTAAAAATATCAGGCCCAGTGGTTTTAAACGCAGGACTATGCACAGGTTTTAGAATCACTAATGCTGCGGGAACAAAGGTTAATGAAAATAATCCTGCAACACCTAATCCAATCAATGAAAACAAACCAAAGGCTTGCATCGGCGGCATAAATGAAGAAATTGAAATGCCTAAAAACCCAATCATAGAAGTTAAAGTAGTAATAGTGACCGGTCGCCACATCAACTCCATCGTGCGTATCACTAACTCTCGCTGACTTTTTTCAGGGTGATTAGCTAACTCCTCATAATATTGGCTAAGCACATGGATAGAGTCTGCCACTGCAACCCCCACTAGTAATATAGGCATACTGGTGGTAATAACATAAATGGGGACACCTGCCGCGGCCATAAGACCTAGAGCTGAAGCGGTAGCGGATAAAATAATCACCGTTGGAATCAATACCCCTCGCCAGGTGCGAAAAGACAGTATACAAAGCAAGGTGATAATAACTACTGAAATAGGCACTAGACGCGCAGAGTCCGCATTAATATAAGTGACTAGATAACCTGATACAGCGCCATCCCCAGCGACATGTAGCTCTTCCCCGTTTGTTGGCGCTCGTTTAACTAAATCTAATAACTTTTCATAGACTTTAGGGGCTTCATTGACATCATAAACTTCAGTTACGATTAGAGTTGATGAGCCATCTCTAGCCACTAAACTGCCTAGATATAATGGGAAATCCATCACTGCTTTACGCATGTTATCCGCATCATTCTGAGTTTTTGCTGGATGTTTATAAAACTTCTCAACCAACATCCCTTCTTCATTACCTGTAATGTTATCTTCAGTTGCTAAACTAACCACTCGATCCCGATTAATTTCAGGCATTTTCATTACTTCATCGGTTAACCACTGAATCAGTTGTAATGTTTGCGGGTTAAACACACCGTACTCGCCCTTATTGACCACGGCAATCACCATAGGATCTTTAAGACCAAAGGTCTCTTCTACCTGATCACGGTATAACAATGCAGGATCGTCGTCGGGTAAAAAGGCTTCTGATCTTGAATCAATAGTTAGAGTCGGAATAAATGCGCCAGTGGCAATAATAATCAAAAATGCCAGCGTCATAATCATCTTAGGCTTAGCGGTCACCGCATTGAAAAATCCATAAGCTAATGATTGATTAGTTTTCATCACTCACCTCCAATACAGGAACAGTCATCCCTCTTTGTACCGCGGGTCTTTGTTTAAGCTGTTGTAACCATCGACTAAGATGTGAATACTCTGTTAGTGTTTGTTGTTGTGTAATAACTGCTGGCAACGCAGTAATATCCGCAATACTGTAATTATCCCCAGCAAGAAATTCGTTATTAGATAACTGCTGATCAAAATATTTATACAGTTCATAGACTCTTTGTCTTAATTGCTCTGCTGCTTCTATTTGTTTAGGTGAACAACGTTGTTGTAGATAAAAAGCACTGAATATCACCGAGCCGATATCGATAGCATGAAAATGCATCCATTCATAAACTTTGGCTCTATGCTGAATAGAGTCGGGCAATAATTTCCCTGATTTTTCAGCCAAATACTGCAATATGGCGGTGGACTGAGTAATGACTAGTGGTTCAGCATCACCTTCTGCTTGATCGACCAAGACAGGTATTCTACCACTGGGATTTAATCGCAAAAATTCGGCTTGTCGTTGTTCACCCTTAGCTAAATCCACTTTATGAGCCTTATAAGGCAATTCTATTTCTTCCAGCATGATCGATACCCGTTGCCCATTAAAGGTATTGGCTGTATATAAATTTATCATCTTAAACCTCCAAAATATCTTGAACCTCTTAACAGACCAACCAGTCTGTTTGTAATAAATACTAGTACAAACCAACTGGTCTGTCTATAATATTCTTAAAATATTTTTGGAGTTATTGATGAAAACAGAACGCAACCCAGAAAATACGCGCAATAAAATAATTCAGGCAGCCTTCCAGGAAATGCATAAACATGGCTATCAGGGCATGCGTGTCGACCAGGTTTTAAAAAATACCGATTTAAAAAAAGGCGCTATGTATCATCACTTCCCGAGCAAACAAGCCTTAGGCTATGCCGTACTGGAAGAAAGAATACAAAAAAGAATTACTGAATTATGGATAACACCGCTAGAGACTTATGATGATCCATTGCTTGGTATTCATAGTTTATTTAAAAAACTGGATAAAGAATGGAGTGATGATTTTTTTAATTTAGGCTGCCCTTTAAACAACCTGGCGCAAGAAATGTCACCTATTGATGAAGGTTTTAGAGAGCGAATTGAAAACTTTTTTATGTGCTGGAAAACAGCTATTTCAGCAGCGCTTAAAAGAGGTCAACAACAAGGTATTGTTGATAAATCAATCAATATTGATGATTGTTCAATTTTCATTTTAGCTGCAATTGAAGGAACCTTGGGCATGGTTAAAAACCACCAGAACAAGGCTGTATATTACAGTTGTAGTAAAGAATTGGAACGCTATTTAAATATTCTTCGAACCAAATAATGATACGACTATCTACAATTTAGGCATAAGAAAATATCTCTATATGATATATTTTCTTAATTACC
>WTAG01000468.1 GCA_013139755.1 Methylomarinum sp.
TCTCTTTATTAGTCCTTAAAATAATACCATTAGCGTTAGTGATAACCATTGATTCTTGAGAGGCAAAGGCAATTGCGGCGATGTGTTCATCAAGCTCAGCTTGCTTTCGTTCAGTGATATCTATTGCCGAACCGATATAACCCAAAAATACACCGTTTTCATCGTAAAGTGGCTCACCTGTATCTAAAACCCAGCGTAACTCGCCCTTTGCGTTACGTAGACGGTACTCTGTGGTAACCGCTTGGTGAGCGTCAGTATCCTGATAATAACCTAAGAAGGCTGTTTTTCTATCATCAGGATGAATAGCACTTATCCAGTTTTCATAGGTACTAGCCTGTGCCAAATTAAGGCCTGTAAAGTTAAGCCAGGATTGGTTAACAAACGTAGGATTTCCCTTCGTGTCAGTGACCCAGATCATCACGGGCGAGCTATTGGCCATTCGACGAAAACGTTCTTCACTAGCTCGTAACAAGGCATCCGCCTGTTTACGTTCAGTAATGTCTCTCAGCGCACTGGCGAAAAATAAGCCTTGCTCTGTTTGAATAGGGCTTAAGCTGATTTCTACATCCACTTCACTGCCATCTTTTCGTAATGCGATTGTAGTTTGCTCTGACCCCATCATCCGGCTGACTGCCAAAGCAGCAAATTTTTCTCGTAAAGCCGGATGTTTGTGACGAGAATCTTCTGGAACTAATGCTTCAATCGATAGTCCGAGCAATTTGTTAACAGGATAACCCAGCAAATTCTCAGCCTGCTGGTTAGCCATGGTGATAATACCCTGTTCATTGCTGATTAGCATGGCATCAGGTGTTGCATTGAAGATAGCACGAATATATGTTTCACTTGTTTTCAATGCTTGTGGACTAGGCAATTGCAAGAGTTTTGGCATTAATGGCCAAATGAGTATGGCGGTAACTATCGAAACGATTGCTGTAGCCAACTTGATCCATCCCTGTAGCCAATAATCAGGATGCCAAATTGTCCAGACCCCCATTAAATGGGTGGTACCGCATAAAAGAATAAAAATGCCAAATAGTACAAATACCCAACGGTAGACTAAATCGGTACGTTTATGAACAAAATACCACAGAGCAAAAGGAATGGAAAAATAGGCGAGTACAATAATAGTGTCGCTGATGACATGCAGCCATAAAATGGATGGCAGCCATAGATAACAGGAACCGTGCGGCATGAAACTGTTTGTGTTGATGAATAAGTCATTAAACCAACTGAACATACTTATTTTCCTCGCATTAAGTAGGGTAATTCTAATGATTGATTGGCAGTTTGTCGAACTTTGGCCTTCTCGAAGTAAAAATTAGAGAAGGCGACTGGCCTGAATAATGGAAAATAGTCTGCTAGTTACATTTTACTTGTACAAGCTCATCCCAATGAGTTGTGTAGCATGGAGATAAATACTCTACGGGGCTTTGCCAGCTTTTATTAATACCTGTTGCACTAAATGTCATTGTTTTAGGAAATCGTCGATTGATACTATCAATAGTTGACATGAGTTGATCACTCTCGTGAATGTTTTCCTGGCTGGATAAATCAAATAAGTCTGTTTGATTAAGTTTGGTTTCTGCTTGAATATGGCTCAGTTGAATGCCACATTTTTGGTAACGGTAGCCTGATTTAAAAATATCTTTCAATAATCGTTTTGCAATAGCAATAATTTGTCTGGTATCACTAGTAGATTGCCTCAGCTGAGTATGAATGGTGCGTTGATATTGTGGTTCATCAGTGTTATGAGGGTTTGTTCTAATAAACACTGAAATAGAGCAGGTGACTGATTGCTGTTGACGCAACTTTTCAGCAGCACGGCTGCAAAAGCTAGCGAGGGCATCAGCCAATGGATCAAATTCAGTTAATCGACGTTTAAACGAACGGGAACAAACAATTTGTTGTTTATCTGCTGGGATATCATCTAATGATAGACAAGTGATGCCATTTAATTCCATTACTGTGCGTGCCACAACAATATTAAATTGAGCTTGTATCAATTCGACTGGTTGCATGGCTAATTCATAAGCGGTATGTATTCCCATCAACTGTAGTCGTTTTGTGGTTTGCCTGCCTATTCCCCAAATCTCATTAACGGGAACTAAATGCAGCAATTTGTTTCGTCTGATCGGGTCAGATAAGTCCAAAACACCACCGGTTTTTGTCCATTTCTTTGCGGCATAATTGGCGAGTTTGGCTAAGGTTTTGGTGGGCCCTATGCCAACACAGACAGGAATACCTGTGGAACGAACAACGGTAGCTTTAATTTTCTGAGCATAAGCAGTTGGGTTTTGACTGCAAACGCCGGTTAAATCTAAAAATGACTCATCAATAGAATAAACTTCAACATTGGGTGAGAAGGGTTCTAGGCTTTGCATCACCCGACGAGACATGTCGGCATACAGTGCATAATTAGATGAAAATAACTGGATATTATGACGATTTATCAGATCCTGCACTTGATGAACAGGGGTTGCCATTTTAATGCCTAAATCTTTAACCTCTTGGCTACGAGCAACAATACAGCCGTCATTATTACTTAAGACTGCAACGGGTTTATTGTGTAGGTCAGGGCGAAAAACACGCTGACAACTGACATAAAAATTATTGCAATCAACTAAAGCAATCAGTGTTTGTTGCGACATTAAACGGAATGAATCACGTTAGTCACTACACCCCAAATAATGAGCTCTATGGATTGATGAACAACAATGTCTTTATATTCAGGGTTTTCAGCACCTAAAATAATCTCATGCCCAATGCTTTTTAAGCGTTTTACCGTTAGCTCCCCATTTAGCGCGCAAATGACAATCTTACCCAAAACAGGTTTAATGGAACGATCTACCACTAAAATATCATTAGGGTGTATACCCGCTCCAAGCATGGATTCACCTTCAGCACGTACAAAAAAAGTGGCAGCCGGTTTTTGAATGAGTAAATCATTTAAATCTAAGGTCTTTTCAATATAATCATCGGCGGGTGAGGGAAAGCCTGCTGCTACTTTAGATGTAAACAAAGGCACAGTCGTTATTTTTGAAGGATTAAGTACTGGAAAGAATAGTTTTTCTGAGTGGGTATTAAAAGCGGAAAATTGTTGCTTTCGTGCTGTCAGCATAGACTTTACTTCAGGAATCATACTTTCAGGTACTCGAATAGCCTGAGTTGTTTCTCCGTAGACCGAGGAGCCTTTTTTACGACCTGCACCTACTCTGGCACCACCTGATTTTTTTGAAGAAGAACTTATAGGCATAAGGGTAAATAAAATAGCGATAAATAAACTGGGTTGAAAGGCATTATAGTGGCTTTAAATAAAAGTGTACATAAATCAAATTTACTAATCTATTTAGTCTGTAGTCTTCAAAAATATTTTTATGGATACTAGAAAATAATTCTTTATCATAATCAAAAATTGCTATTACTGAATCAAGTGACTCAGGTCTTGGCGAACAATTAAACCGACTAAACCGACTAAACCGACTAAATTGATTACCGTGACAGTATAAAATTGCTTACTTATTGATCTTAAAATCAAACAATCTGTACGTGCAATTAGACAGTGAACATGGAAAAC
>WTAG01000729.1 GCA_013139755.1 Methylomarinum sp.
TAATGCAATTTCTGCATCGCTATCAAAAGTAAAATGATTAATACAGATAACACAAGGTAAGCCGTAATTGTTGTTGATGTTGTGTAGGTGGCGTTCTAAATTTACAAAACCGGCTTCTAATGCGGCTAGATTTTCGTTGTTTAGCTCGTCTTTAGCCACGCCACCGTGGAATTTTAAGGCTCTGACAGTTGCCACTAATACCACGGCAGATGGTTTTAAGTCGGCCATACGACATTTGATGTCGATAAATTTTTCAGCACCTAAGTCCGCACCAAATCCGGCTTCTGTAATGGCATAGTCAGCCAGTTTTAATGCTGTTTTTGTTGCCGTGACTGTATTGCAACCATGCGCGATGTTAGCAAATGGCCCGCCGTGAATAATGGCGATATTATTTTCCAGTGTTTGTACTAGGTTAGGCTTAATCGCATCTTTTAATAATGCAGCCATAGATCCTTGGGCGTTTAAATCTCTGGCGTAAACAGGCGTTACGCGGTCTGATTTATAAGCGATAACAATGCGGCCTAGGCGATCTTTTAAATCTGCACGACTGGTCGCTAGACATAAAATAGCCATAACTTCAGAGGCAACAACGATATCGTAACCGTCTTCACGTAGATAGCCGTTTGCTGGGCCGCCTTGTCCTATAGTGATCTTTCGTAATGCGCGGTCATTCATATCAACCACGCGTTTCCATTGCACGCGTCTTGGATCAATGCCTAGTGAGTTACCGTGATTGATGTGGTTATCAATCATTGCTGAAAGTAGGTTATGTGCGACACCAATAGCATGGAAGTCACCTGTAAAATGCAGGTTAATATCTTCCATAGGGACGACTTGGGAGTAACCACCGCCTGCTGCACCGCCTTTCATACCGAAGCAAGGGCCTAATGAAGGTTCACGTAGGCACATAATAGATTTTTTGCCTAAACGATTCATGGCATCGCCTAAACCAACAGTGGTAGTGGTTTTACCTTCACCTGCTGGGGTTGGGCTAATGGCTGTGACTAGAATTAATTTACCATCTTTCTTTTCAGTTAGGCTATTGATGTATTCTAATGAAATTTTAGCTTTGTAATGCCCGTAAGGATCCATATGTTCAGCAGGAATACCGAATTTATCTTCGACTAAACCAATAATAGGTTTCATTTCTGCTTTTTGAGCAATTTCAATATCAGACATTTAAGTCTCCATAATTATAAAAATTCAATAAACGCAAAAAGCCTACTTCTATTGATGAAGTAGGCTTTTTGGTGTGCTAGTTGCAATAAAGATAGGGTCTTAGTTTGCTCTACTCTTTTTTTGCCTTTAGCCTTTAGTCTTTCGCCTGCTCTTAATTACTATAAACAGGGAAGCGAGAGCAAAGTAAGCCGACTTTTTCGCGAACAGCAGAGATGACGTTGTCATCATCCATGTTTTCCATTACGTCACACATTAAGTTAGCAATTTCTGATACCTGTGCTTCTTTAAAGCCGCGAGAGGTTGGTGCAGGCGTTCCTATACGAATACCACTGGTAACAAAAGGTGATTCTGGGTCATTAGGTACAGCATTCTTATTGACAGTAATGTTTGCTTTACTTAATGCAGCGTCAGCCGCTTTCCCTGTAATACCTTTAGGGATTAATGAAACCAGCATCAGGTGGTTATCTGTACCACCGGAAACAACATCGAACCCACGGTTAATAAAGACGTCAGCCATAGCATTTGCATTGTTAATAACCTGACGTTGGTATTTGGCAAATTCCGGCTGCATGGCTTCTTTAAAAGCAACGGCTTTTGCTGCAATAACATGCATTAGCGGGCCGCCTTGAATACCAGGGAAAATATTAGAGTTAAATTTTTTCTCTAATTCAGGGTTGCTTTTACAAATGATAAATCCGCCTCTGGGGCCGCGTAATGATTTGTGTGTGGTACTGGTGACTACATCAGCAAAAGGCACAGGATTGGGATATAAACCCGTAGCGACTAAACCGGCAACATGATCCATATCAACAAAAAGATAAGCACCAACCAGGTCGGCAATCTTTCTAAAGCGTTCCCAATCCCATATTCTGGAATAAGCAGAGAAGCCTGCCACAATCAATTTAGGTTTGTGCTCAAGTGCTAAAGCCTCAACTTGGTCATAATCAATTTCACCAGTTTCTGGGTGTAAGCCATATTGGATTGAATTGTAGATTTTTCCAGAAAAGTTTGGTCTTGCACCATGAGTTAAATGTCCGCCATCAGCAAGACTTAATCCAAGAATGGTGTCGCCAGGCTGAACTAAAGCCATGTACACAGCCATGTTAGCTTGTGAGCCAGAATGCGGTTGAACGTTGGCATAATCGGCATCATATAGTTCTTTAAGGCGATCTATCGCTAGTTGCTCAACCTTATCAACAAATTCACAGCCGCCATAGTAGCGTTTTGTTGGGTAACCTTCTGCGTATTTGTTAGTTAAACAAGAGCCTTGAGCTTCCATAACACGTGGGCTGGTATAGTTTTCTGATGCAATCAGCTCGATATGGTCTTCCTGGCGCTGACGCTCCTCTTCCATTGCTTGAAAAAGATCATCATCAAAACCGGCAATAGTCATGGAATTTTTAAACATGGTGTCTCCTAGGTTAATTTATTCTGGTTGGATTAGTAATATTTGTAAATCAGCAACGTTAGTGCCGGTTGCCCCTGTGATTACTAAATCCTGTGATTCTTTTAAAGCTGGATATGAGTCGTTATTCTTTAGACTGTTTTCTGGGTCAATTTTATTCTGTCTCAGTCTATCCAGTGTGTTTGTGTCTACAAGTCCGCCGGCAGCATCTGTTGGGCCATCACGACCATCTGTTCCACCACTTAGAAATGTCCAACTTGCTTTTAGCTGGTGTTTTTTAGCTGCTATAGTAAAAGCCAGTGCCATTTCCTGGTTGCGACCGCCTGATCCTGTACCTGTTAAACTGACCGTTGTTTCACCACCTGCCAGTATAGCCGTTGCATGATTTAAGCTATTTTCTACTTGTTTTGCATATAAAGCCAGTTGCTCTGCAATATCTCTTGCTTCGCCGCATACAGACTGGCTGAATATATCTGTTTCGTAGCCGAGGTTTTTGGCAGTTCTAACAATGCTTTTAAGGCTAATATTGTTACTGCCAATAAGTGTGGCTGAAGATTTGTTAAAAAAAGGTGCATCGGGTTTAGGTGTTTCTTTAACTTCGCCTTGCTCGCCTTTTTTAAGTAAATCTTTAACGGATAAAGGTATTTTACCCCAAATCGCTTTGTTTTTAAGTATGCTTATTGCTTCTTTAAAAGTCGTGCTATCCGGTACTGTAGGGCCGCTGGCAATGGCGCTTAAATCATCACCTATTACATCAGACAAAATTAAGCTGTGTAAATCAGCAGGTGCTGCAAGTTTGGCTAAGTAACCGCCTTTTATCTGTGATAGGTGTTTTCTTACACAGTTTATTTGGTTAATGTTTGCCCCGCTTGCTAATAGTAAGTCGGTGGTCGTTTGCTTGTCTTTAAGTGATATGCCGGCCGCAGGGTAGGGCAGTAAGGCTGAGCCTCCGCCCGAAATAAGTATCAATACTAATTCATCTGCTTTTGTGTTTTTTAGCTGTTCAACAATGCGCTTAGCGGCTTGCTGACCAGCTGAATCAGGGATAGGATGGCCAGCGCCTAGTATCTCAATGTTTTTTAAATCAGCTACATTGTCATAGTTGGTTATGGCAATAATATTGCCTGCTACACGATGAGCAGGAATAATCTCTTTTGCTGCCTGAGCCATGCGGCAGGCGGCTTTTCCAATGGCAATAACGTGGATTTTTGACCATCTGCCTTGGCGTTTTTTAGTGTTATCATTTAAATCTAAAGCAATTTCAAAATGATTTTCAGCAACCGTCAGGCAGTTTTTTACTGCTTGATACGGATCAGCCGCATCAATTCCTGTCTGGAAGATCTCAAGTGCATCTTTACGTAAAGATTTAATAGATGACGCCATAATAATTGTTAAGCCATTTCTTTTGCTAATTTAAAAATAAGCTCAGCATCAAAAACTTGTTTGTTATCTTCGAATAATTTAGCAATACAGGCGCGGTGTAAGGTAAGTTTTAGCGTACCAAAACCAATCGCACCCCATACATTTTTACCATGACGGTCGCTACCTCTATCAAACATTTCAGTGCCGCCAATACCTAGTGGTGGTGTGGCATTAGCATCGGCAATGACTTCTAGGTTAGGGTTGTTTTGCCAGTGTTCGGTTTCTAATAGTTGAATGCCTGCTGCACCCGTAGCAAAAACTATATTGGCATCGGCAATAGCATCACCGCGCGTATCGCAATCAGGGGCTTCTATGGGGGTTAAGTCAACGTCAAAGCGTTTTTTCATTGCGAAGCAGGCTTTTTCAGCACTAAAAATATGACGTGAAGTGATGGATACTTCAGCGCCTTCTTGTGCAAGCATTGCGGCTGCACGCTGACCAACAGGACCTGTGCCGCCTAAAATGACGGCTTTTTTTCCTGCTAACGATGTGCTGGTTGCTATCTTGGCGACAGCTGCGGCAGCAGTGGTGTTGCTGCCATTGCTATCAAGCATGACAGAGACTTGAAAGCCTGGGAAAAAATGTTTTTGTACAGCAATAAATAATTCTTGACCGGCAATAATGTCGCTACCACCAACAAAGATAGCGGTATTCTTTTTGTCTTTAGGTGCACGGGTAAAAATTGTACCTTCAACCAATGATGAGATGTTATCTGGTGTTAATCCACCATGAGAAATAACATGATCTGCACCGCCATCATAGGCAACAATAGTATCAAATGATGAGGGGTGGCTATCGGTATCAAATTGGAATAACAGTTTTTTCATTCATGTGCCTTTTTTATTAATAGAACTATACTTCACATGGTTACGGTTACGCTGTTATAGCGAGTTGATTTTTGTCGATAGCAAGGTATTGAAATAGGCGCATAGTAAGCTACGCAGCTGTTTCAGTAATGCAGGCTGTCAGAGAAAATCGACCGATAAGAATCCGCAGCGGTGACCGTGCGAAGTATATATCTGAATATAGTGATATAAACAGATATTTTTAATGGTATTTTTATCCGGCAATATTATACCTTATATTTACAGCTGTTTAATTATGCCTTTTCTTGTCTTTGAGGTTGCTTAGGGTATGGTGTATTCGCTATGATTAACGAAAAGTTATTGCCTGATAGTGAGATGGGGGGTAGCTTGGCGTTATGAAAGAGCGCTAATCTTAAATTATCTGCAGCTAATAACACTAAGAATAATAAGGAAAATAAATGAAAAGACCCGTAGATATCGCAGTGACAGGAGCCGCAGGCCAAATTGGCTATTCATTGATTTTTCGCTTGGCAGCGGGAGAATTGTTGGGTCCGGATCAACCTATTATTTTGCATTTACTGGAAGTTACCTCCGCCTTAAGTGCTTTAAATGGTGTGGTAATGGAATTAAATGATTGTGCTTATCCTTTATTGAAAAAAATTGTACAGACAGACGACCCTCGGGT
>WTAG01000552.1 GCA_013139755.1 Methylomarinum sp.
CCGAAGCATTGCAGTGCCTAGGGTTTCAAATTTGTAACATCATAAATTCTATTATAGGTATTACACTATGAATATTAGTACAAGTAATTCATTAAAACAAGACACACAGACTAATGCCGTTAGTCTAGAATCCATCTTTTCATTGCTAGACAGCGATAAAAATATCATATCCTCAAGCTTAACATTTGAGCAAGCAAAGCCTCTTTCAGAGCATATTCAAGATTCAACAATCAAGTTTCAGGCAATGGTTGTTAATAAACATACCAATTCAAACAAACCAATAAAACGCCAAGGCAACCCCTTGGAAATAGCTGTAAATCTTGATGTTATGGCTCGTTTTTATGACAATATTGGGGCAAAGCATTTCGATAAACGTCAACAAAATAAAGTTTTAACCGACCAACGCACGGCAGAAATAGCGTTAACAGAGTTACTTCAATTTGATACTGATGAGTTGATTTTATTAGGCAAAAAGGGAAGTGCTCTTGCAAAAGAAATCAATTCAGCGAAAAAAAGGCTTTTTGAGACAAAGCAACGGTTTATAAAAATAGTTGGTGAAATGACAGGGGATGCAGTATGAGTGCACAAGCCCAATATGAAGCTAAACAACTCGTTTCATTAGCTCGTAATATTTCTTCATCTGCAAAGTTTGTTCAACATGATTTATTAATTCTGATTGAAAACACCGCTCAAATCAAAGACGTTGCCCCCGACTTAACAGAATTTACGGATCCTGCACTAACAGAATTACAACGGGCTCGAGGGTTGATTGCCGAGTCCTTAGAAATTGCTAACAACCTTTATCAGACTGGCCTAGATACTTTGAAAGGAGGTGAGTAATGAGTATTTTAGCCAATACAACTGATAGTGTGGTTGTGCCAGTCATAGGCAAAATAGCTCTACCACAAGCAGAGTATGAAGCGATGTGTGATTATCAGGGCGAATTCGATGTTGTTTGTTTTCAAGTCATAACTAAAACAGATCAAGTTTCTAATTACCCATTAAGTCCATTACTAGAAACTATTGAACAAGCGCGAAAGTGCTTAATTGAGATTCAGGAAACTGTACCAATAGCGAGAATATCACGACAAACATTTTTCTATTCATCGGAAGATGATGGGGAAAGAAAAGAGCTTTTAAATAGTCTTGTAATCGCTGGCGATAAATCTCATGGCTGATATTAACAACGTTCTATCAAGGCTGGACAGAGTAAAGCGTACTGGGGAAGGTAAATGGCTTGCACCTTGTCCAGCTCATAACGATAAATCACCCTCCCTTGCAATTAAAGAAGCTGATAACGGGAATATATTAATACACTGTTTTGCTGGTTGTTCAGTACATGAAATTGTTGAATCAATAAACTTAACACTAGCTGACTTAATGCCAGATAACCCGACCTTTAAAAAAGGGAGTAAACCGCCTAAATTCAATAAATATGAGCTGTTCGACAGGGTTTTATTTGAATCACTAATTTTGTACTTAGCTATTAGGCAAATATTCAATAACAAGCCACTCTCTAATGAGGATCTGCAAAGAGTTAAAAAGGCTATGGAAGTTATTTTTGACATTAAAAGAGAAGTTTCAAGATGAGCTTGGAGGATGCATTAGAAGATGAGTATTTTGCAGGTTTAAACGAACCGGTAGCAATAAAACCGAATGTAACCACTATTAGAGCTGAATCAATGGCAGAAACCAAAAGAAAAACAATGAATCAGCTTTTGGAAAAGGTGAATAAGGTAGATTTTATTGAGGCGTGTGAGTCATTGGGCTGGATAGCAACAACAAATAAAGAAGGGGCAGACAACCCACCCAATCAGAATAATTATAAAGTCGCTATTATTGACCAGCTAATGCTAACTGCTAAGTACAATAACTGGCATCTAGCGTTAGATACAGGGTTATTTTACATTTACACGGGGTGTCTGTGGATTAGCCTAGATAAAGATGAGCTAAAGAACTTCTTAAAAGATGTTGCAATCAAGCAGAGCTACCCACCAATTAAGGCTAGGGATAGTAAATTTATTGTTCAGCTGTACGAGCAAGCGATACAAGATGGCTTCTTCACTGATAAGCATTACACCCAACAATCAATGATTAACCTGAATAATTGCACGTTGGTTTTGAATAGTGATGGCGTAACGGTTAAGAACTTTGATTACAGGGACTTTCTAACCCACCAATTACCATTCAACTATGACAAAAAAGCGGTAAATCCCATTTTTTTAAAATATCTATCTGAAGTGTTGCCAGACAAAGACACCCAAAGAACGCTCCAGGAGGTTTGCGGTTATTTGTTTATCAAAGGTTTGAAGATGGAAAAGATATTCTTTCTTTATGGTACGGGAGCAAATGGTAAAAGCGTTTTGTTTGAAGTGATAAACGGCTTAATTGGTGATGAAAATATAAGCCATTACTCACTTGAAAGCTTAACGGATGATACGGGTTATTTTAGGGCGAAAATAAAAGACAAAATTGTTAATTACGGCACAGACATAAGATTGTCAAAAATTGATGCAGGTATGTTTAAAACACTTGCCAGCGGTGAGCCTATAGAGGCTCGTCTACCCTACGGCCAACCGTTTACCATGTCAGACTACGCAAAGCTTATATTTAATGTAAACAGGCTTGATAACGCAAATATTGAGCATACCCACGGCTTTTATAGGCGAATATTAATCATCCCTTTTGATAAAACCATCGCGGACAAAGACCAGGATAAATCATTACACAAAAAAATATTAAGCAATAAGGCTGGAGTTCTCAACTGGATCATTGAAGGGGCTGAAAGCGTTATTGCTAATGAGGAAATTTTCACCTCAACAGAGTGCCAAAAGTTTAAAGCTAAATTCATCAAAGAAACCGATAACGTGGCCTTATTTATTGATGATGCTAGCTATGAATCATGTGAATTCTCTAAAACAAGGCTTTCCAGTTTATATCTTAATTATAAAGAGTTTTGCAATGAAGATGGTTACAGGTCTTTAGGTAAATCGAACTTCTCTAAACGATTAGTTGCTTTAGGGTATGAGAAATTTAAGGCGGATGGAAACAAGGATTATTTCAGATTGAAGCAAGTCTATAAAAATTAAAAGATTAAGCTCTGAAAGTATTTGGGAAACAGGGGTAAATATTAGAGAACCATTATTTACATCAAGATTAGAGATTATAAAACTATTGTTAAGAAAAAAAGGTTCTGAATAACTCTTAATCTTTTAACATTTAAAGATAAGGTACTGTTTTTTAATGCAGTATTTTAGTTAAAAGTTGTTTTCAACAATTAACTATTTCTTAACTATTTCTTAACTATTGGGTGTAACTTTTAATAATCCCCCTGTATCAGCATGTAATCATGTTAATTCAGCCCGTTTATTCAATAAAGTAATCAAAAAGCTATTTATGCAAACATCCGGCAAGAGCTAAAAAAGGACTAATAGTTAAAAGTTGAGAGCAAAAGTTAAAAGTTTGTTAAAAGTTCAAATCAACTTTTAATCCTTACAGCCCTTTAAACATAGGGATTTAAAAGTAAATGTTAAAAGATTAACGATTATTTATAACCTTTTCCTAGCAGTGTAGTTATTTACAGATGAACACCACATTATGAAACTAAAACTAACAAGCCAAATTGAAATATTCACTTCACCAGGTATAGAAAAGGAGCTTGTTAAACAGTTCTCTACCAGCAGCATGATTTTGAGGTGAAAGGATGACTTTAATTCAGCAATTAGGCTTCTCTTCTTATGACAGATACTGGCTACATATCAATAAGACAAAAAAGCCTTCAAAAACGGAAACCCCCACCTAAACCCCTTCTCAAAGCCGCTAAACTGGCTTACAAATAAATTGAATTAATTATTTTTAGAGTGAGTTGAATATGAGTATTGAAAACCCCGAAGTTATCACAAGAAATTTATACGAAAAAGTATCTGGTGAAATTCCCAAGATAAAAACATTAGTTGATGCATTGGCAGCGATAGATCGAGGCACTGTTTCAAACAACATTGACGTCTATGCTGAGGTTCGCCAATTTGAAAAGAAAATCATGGGGTTTTACAACGGGTATAGACAAATTATTGATAAGGGCGATTTGCAGTATAAAAACCGCCCCAAAGATTTGATCAATAAAGCATCACATCGGGGGTTTGCGATCCTAAACGATATTAACTTAATCAAGGCGCAGTTAAAAGGATCTGTTAAAGCTTATGAAACCCAAGTAACTGAGTTAAAAAAGAAAAACTTTACCTCTGAACAAATAGAGAAAATCGCCCCCAACACGACTGAGGAAGATGCCGCCAAAGCAGATAGCAGAATCAAAGCATTAAACGATGATCGAGAAAGAATTTTAGCGTTTATTTCTGATGGGCCAGAGTTTAACCAGAACCTGATAAAGGGAATATCGATTGTTTTGGATGGTGCTGAAGTGCTGGTTTAATTCAGTCTCGTACAGATATGAAGATTAATAAAGAATCTGTTGCGCTGGCCAAGGTCATCGGTCAGAGGATGAATGAAGCTAGGCAGTTATGTGGTTATACCCTGACTGAATCAGCACAAATGATGGGTATTAGCCGCGAACTGCTTCATAAATACGAGGCAAATTTTGATATAGCTTTTATTCCAGCACTGATAGTTGCCAAAGCGGCAAAATCATTCGATGTAACAGCTGAGTATCTTTATGGTTTTGTGGATGACTGGGAATATGATCCAGCCGTGCTTCAAGAAAGGCAAATGGGTGTTCAATCTCATGAGTTTTACATAAAACAGCTGGCAGTATTGGCCACTCGCACGGCCAACCAACAAAAGCAGATTGACACGCTGAATGAGTCTGCAAAAGCCCTAATTGGGGCAATAACAGAAATGGATGATGCGCTATCTAGTTTTCAACAAATGAATAGTAGCTTCGAAGATTTAAAGGTGGGTTCACAGCTGGTCTATCGAATGAAAACCGCCAATGATACAGCCAGCAACGCAACCAGAAAAATGATTAGAAACCAGTTATTACCAAAAACCGCGTTAAGTGAGGCGTGAAATGAAAACAGAAAATACTAGAAATGTGCAAGGCATCCCACCTGGCTACAAATATCCCAAAACAGTGCGGAAACAAGCAATAAAAAGATTGAGAGATATTGTTTTTGACGAAAATGCGGAAGAGGTGGCTGTTGCAATTGCGGCAACTAAGTTGCTCGAAGAGATTCCCGCATGATTATGAGTTATATACAAAACATTATCAGCTCTGCTTTTAAATCAAACAAGATACAAAACAGCACCACCCTTGAACGCCTTGAATGTTTAGCTGAGTCAGACCCTATAAGAACTAATGAAGAAGCTGAACAGTTATTAGCCGAGTCAATTTATTGTTTAGTCGATGCTTTGGATAAAGAATCCATAAAATTTGATTGCACCCACGAAAAAGCCGCGTTCTATCAAATGCTATTCGTTGCCTATCAATTGGCAATTCATAAACCAACACCGTTACCTACAAGGCATTAAGTTATGTTATCAGCAGATAATTTTGGATTTTTAACGGGCGAATCGGTTACCGATATTAAGCGTTCGGCTGATTTGCTGGGTGATATTAAAAAAGACCTTGCAGCTATTAAGCAGGTTATTGTTGCATCACCAAGCGGCAATAAGTCGAAGTCATCAAATGTTGTTTCATTTGCCAATGTAGTAAGACCAACTAGAACACAAAAGCCAAAGACAAACTTAGGCAACACCTATGAAAAATCAAAGTCAGTTGCTATTCCAGCGAGTCGTGCAAGAGGTGCAGATGGACGGTTTACATCAAATGGTGATGACGAGGCGGCGGATGACGAGAAGGCGGATGATTCCGCATTATCACTAGGATTAAATAGCTTAGGTAATAAATTAGCAGACACTATTACAGCATCAGGTCAAGGGCTTGAGGATGTTGACCCAACGATTAAAGCCTTTCAAGAAGTTGCTACACCCGCTGCTAGAGGGTATCAATTACTTTCAGGCGGTTCAGGCGGTAAAGATAAAAGCCAAAACCGCTGGTACCGCAAAATATTTAAACTTTTAAAGCTGGGTAAAAAAGACGATACCGTTTATCAAAAAGCAACCAGGAAAAGCCTAAAAGAGATTGAAGATAAGTCTACTGGCGGCGGTGATGGTATCGGGGTTGGTGAAAGTGTTGTAGGCTCAACCTTAGCGCGTATGGCTAAAAGTGTCGGCCCTGCTATCGCTGGAATTGGACCTATATTATTGGGTGGTGTCACAACTGCTTTAGGCATTATATTTTCCCCAATAGGTTTGGCTATCGGTGCTGCTGCGGCACTTGCATGGGGATTGTTTACCGAAGATGGTAGAAAGTTCTTTGGTGACATTGCTAGTTCAATATCTGATAAATGGGATAGTGCTGTTGACTGGTTTATTGACAAGTTTCCAGATTTTTCAAACCTTCTTGGTGATGGTGTTGGTACTGTAAATAAAGGGTTTGATGCTGTAAAAGGTTGGTTTGGGGTTAAAAATGATAAGCCAAAAGAACCGGCACCTATAAAAACATCATCAGGTAATTTTGATCCCATAAAGGCAGCGGTGGGATTTAAAGGCGGTGGCATTAATGGCCTTACTGACGCACAAAGCAGAGCATTAGCGGCAGAAACACAAAGAACCGAGTCGAATGGCGATCAAAGGGCTGAGAATAAATACGGCTACATTGGCAAGTATCAGTTTGGTGCTGGGGCATTAGCTGATTCAGGATTAGTAGACCAAAAAAGATTAAAAGCGGCTAAAAAAACAAGTGGCAAAGGTTGGTACAAAGGTGGTCAAACCGACTTTTTAAATAATACTGAAAACTGGAAGGTTAAAGGGGGCAAAGAGGCTTACTTAGGTGATTCTGCATTACAAGACAAGGCATTTGCAACCTATACCAATAAACACATTTCATCAGGCATAAGAACGGGTGGTTTATCTAAAAACAGCAACGCTGAAACAATTGGTGCTTATGCTAAAGCCAGTCACCTTAAAGGTGTTGGTGGTGCTAATAAACTATTTAAAGAAGGCATTGTCGGGACAGATGCTAATGGAACAAGTACGGCTAAATATGCAGCGGATGGAGCAGCAGCAATAACCAATTTAGCACCAATGGTAACGCAAAGACTTAATGCCAAAGGAGTGCAAGGGGTTACTGCAACAGCTTCAGTACCATTACCAAAAATACCCACACTAGCAAAATCGCAACCTATCTCAGAAGCACCGCCTGTTGTTACAAATTTTGGTGGCGGTTCCGAGCGTAAAAGTTTATCGGTTACGGTGGCTAAAGGTGAAGTTACACAGGATGTAGGGAATAGAAAAATAGCGCATATTGTGACTGGGGGAATGTCCTCATGCTAAAAATATCAGGCTCAAAAAAAGACCTAAAACAAACCAGGGAGGCTGACCAAGCAAGTCGAGACACATCTACTATCATTCTTAACCCTGACCAAATACAGGGTAAGGACTGGACTACCTCAAAAGTTCTTCAAACAACGCTAGGTTTAAAGCCAGGCGAAAGCGCGAGAAACATAACCAAAAAAGACCTGCTCGCATTTAACGCCAATATTAAGGCCCTGCGTTCAAAGGTTAAAGGCGGCATTTCACCGAGTGAGGTCATTAGCTTTTCTACAAAGGACGATAAAACACGCTCTAGGCAGCAAATACACACAGCCGTTCCTTATTCCATGAAAGGTGGCCACGTCTATTTTCTTACTGATGCTGGTCCCGATTCTGATGTAGCTCGGCACAATGTGCATATTATTTTATCTGAGTATGAAATAGGGCTAGCAATGGGAACACCACTACAGGCCGCCAAGCAAACCGCCAAAGGTAAGGTTAAGTTCGATTGCAGTTGCAAGCATCATACCTTCGTGTTTCGTTACATATCAACGACTATGGGTGCAAATTCTGGTCGACCTGAAACAGGCTTTCCTAAAATAAGAAACCCTTATCTAACTGGCATAGCGTGTAAGCATGTTTTACGTGTAATGGTAGAACTGGACACATCTATTTTTATCTGGAAGCGCATTGCCAAGATGATCGAAGCTGACCGCCTTAAAAATGCAGGTAAGACCACCACGAACAGACAAAAAACGGTGTCTATGACACAAAAAGAAGCCAATGAACTGGCCAAGAAACAAGCGAGTAAAAGGCGGTCTTTAGATTCGAAGCGGTACAAGGATAGCGAGTCTGATAGGGAAAGCATTATTAAGGCAGCTAAGTCGGCACCTAAACATAAGATAAAAGCGCGTAATGATAGGAAGCCTGTATCAAAAAGCATGGATCAGATTGATGCAATCTATTGCAAAACTTAAAGCAGATGGCGTTGTTGATATTTTACTCAACCAGGTAAGAGAAAACCTTATCTCTGAAATGAATGCCAGTAAATAAACCTACACCCTAAATATTTTTTAAAACAAGAGAGTAACCTTATGTCTACAAACACTGAAGCAAAATTTAATCACCGTGACATTGCAGAAAGCGAAGCATTACCTATCGACTTGTATGCAACTATTGCTGAATCAATCGATAACATACAAACCTTCACTGACTTATTGAATAGCAATAACCCAGCAGCAACAGATGAAGCCACTCATGACCAATTATTGAAGCAAATTGATTTGATTGGTTTAGATGTTTTGTCGGTATTAGAAAATTATATTAATAGCCATGATATTAGCCCATTGGTTGATGAAGAGATGGCTCTTGGTGAAGAAACTGGGGTAAATAACGAAGAAGATAATCGCACAGATGCCGAGATTTACGAATCAGTAAAAGACCACTTAGCCACTGGTCGACTTATAGCTAATGAGGCTTTAGTTGAGTTGAAGGACACGGGAGATGTTGAAGGTGCGGCAGTCAGGTTTTCAGAATATTTTATTCAGTTTGCTGAGAACAATGAGTATGAGCCAACACTTTCAATATTGACGACATTTCTAACCAAGATTTTTGAAATGACTCCTCAAAGTAAGAAAATTCATGTTGCTGATAATTTTAATGACCCAGCTAGTCGACATGATGACGGAGTAAAAACTATATTGTCTGTTGGTAGTGCAATTGCAGATGATTTGCTAATTGAGCTTTCTCAAGTGAAAAAAACAGATGATATTGATCGACTAGCATCAATCTACAGTGAATCTCTTGCAGAATACGCTCAAAAAATGAGTGATGAAGGTAATCCTATTTTATTACGAGGTTTTCTAAAGAAAATGCTTTTGGCTGGTATTCCTCAAACTCCACTGAAAACAGCGGCTTAATTTTGTTGGGGGTAACGAATCGCTACCCCCTGCCTGATTCTCACCAATAGATAATAATAATGACAAGTAATGCTGAATCTT
This sequence comes from Methylomarinum sp., assembly GCA_013139755.1. Next base: position 9,330 of record WTAG01000552.1, read on the forward strand.
TAAGAGCAACGCGCAAAATAGAGCAAATTGAGCTTGTTAAGGTTGTTGGTGGGCGTATGGCTGAGGCCCGCATGCTTTGCGGTTATACGCAGAGAAAAGCGGCAAGGTTGTTAGGCTACTCAAATTCATCAAAGCTAGCAAAGATTGAAAACTCGAGCGATACGGATTCGGTCCCGTTTATGTTGATCCACAAAGCATCGAATGTTTATAACGTCAGCATGGATTACCTTTACGGTTTATCAACTGTATATGAGCGTGACACGGTATTGGCACAGC
>WTAG01000558.1 GCA_013139755.1 Methylomarinum sp.
GTGAAAAATTACTGGATCAAGGCGTAAAAATGCTGATGGATCAGGGGTATCACGGTACAGGTCTTAAAGAAATCCTGGATGTGGTTAAAATCCCTAAAGGTTCTTTTTATAATTATTTTGGTAGTAAGGAAAAGTTTGCTGCTGAAGCGATTATTCATTATATAGAACCCTTTATTGATTTATTAACCAAACACCTCCAAACACCTCATATTGATGGCTTAACTGCATTAAAAAATTATTATGCTGAATTAATCTTTGAAGTTGAGAAATCTGGCTATAAAGGCGGCTGTTTACTTGGCAATATGATGGGGGAAGTTGGAGATACCAGTGATGAATGCAGACGCTCATTATTACTGACTATTGAGCGTTATAATCTGTTACAAAAATCAGCTTTATTACGTGCACAAAATGAAGGGCTGGTACGCAAAGATCGTTCGGCAAAAAGTATGACTACCCTCCTTTTTAGTAGTTGGCAGGGCGCGCTTTTGCAGATGAAAGTCGAAAAGTCTGTACAACCTTTGCAAGTCTGTTGGGATACTTTATTGGATGATTACTTTAAAGCCTAACAAATAAAGATATTTTTGAGTTCTTACTTTTCAAAGGTAAGGATATTTTTTAACGGCCTATTAAAGACGACTGGTCGTATATTATTATACGAGGACTATGATGCCTAAATATATTATTGAAAGAGAAATTCCTAATGCAGGAAATCTATCATCAACTGAATTACAACAGATTTCACATAAATCCTGTTGTATTTTAAAAGAAATGGGACCACAGATTCAGTGGATAAAAAGCTATGTAACTGCGGATAAAATTTACTGTATTTATATTGCACCTGATGAAGAAAGCATTCGATTGCATGCTGAAAAAGGTGAGTTTCCCGCTAATTCAATTGCAAAAATAAAAACAATGATTGACCCAACCACTGGAGAATAAAATTTAACAACATCTACAAAAATATATAAATAATAAATTGAGGAAGGAAAATGAATACAACACTTCTTAAAGCCTGTGTTTTTAGTATTACCACGCTATTTATCACAGCACCTGCCCAGGCAGATGAAACCTGCCAATCGCCTTACATGGCTAAAATAACAGGTCAGGAAGACTTTGTGTATGTCTGGACTTTAGGTATGGAAGGGCTGGGTGATGAACAAGATAAACTGGTCACTGTTAGTGTTAATCCCAATGATAAAAATTATGGGAAAGTTATCAACAGCCTATCCATAGGAGGGCGTAATGAAGCTCACCATTCTGGATTTACCGATGATAGAAAATATTTATGGGCGGGGGGACTCGATACCAATAAGATTTTTATTTTTGATGTACATACAGATCCTGCTAAACCCTCTTTAACTAAAATAATCACTAACTTTGTCAGTAAAAGCGGGGGAGTGGTTGGTCCCCATACCACTTATGCTTTACCTGGCCGAATGATGATTACCGGTCTGTCTAATAATAAAGATCATGGTGGCCGAACAGCTCTAGTGGAATATAGTAATCAAGGTGAATATATTACTACCCACTGGACACCCACCGATAAAAACCTACAAGGTGCAGTAAAAACAGGAAAATTTGCTGACGGTTACGGTTATGATGTAAGAGTACTCCCTAGACGAAATGCTATGTTTACTTCATCGTTTACAGGCTGGTCAAATTACATGATGGATTTTGGCAAAATGTTAGCCGACCCAGAAGCCATGAAACAATTTGGAAATACAGTGGTACAGTGGGATTTACATACCCGCCAACCTAAAAAGATTTTTGATGTGCCTGGTGCACCTTTAGAAATTCGTTGTGCTTGGGACCCTAATCATAATTATTGTTTTACCACCACAGCACTAACTTCTAAAATCTGGTTAGTCTATGAAGATAAACAGGGACAATGGCAGTCTAAAGAGGTCGCTGATATTGGTGACCCAAGTAAAATTCCTTTACCTGTGGATATCTCCATTCAAAGTGATGACAATTTGTTATGGGTAAATACCTTTATGGATGGTAAAACCCGTGCCTTTGATATTTCTGACCCTTTCAACCCAACACAAGTGTTTGAACAGAAAATAGCGTCTCAAGTTAATATGGTTTCGTCCAGTTGGGATGGAAAGCGTTTATATTACAGTTCATCACTACTGGCTAATTGGGATAAAAAAGCGCAAGATAATGAACAGTATTTAAAACTATTTAGCTGGGATGGTGAAAAATTGACTGAACAATTTTCTATCGACTTTATAAAAGAAAAGTTAGGTCGTGCTCATCAAATGCGTTTTGGTGCTTATTCCCTTTATGGTGCTAAATAGAAAAATATTCCTGATTCTCCATGCGCTTCTGCTATTGTAAAAAAGTCACTCATTCCTGAGTTCTGTTAGCAGGAATCTATTTGTTGCATGAATAGATTCCCGATAAAAGGCTTCAGGGATGACAGGGTATAAGGCGTTACAGTTTTTTTCGTATTATTTTTATAATATGGCAAATACTCATGGGTAATCAGGAAAAACGTAGGAGGGGCCTATTGGCTGCGACTGCTCTTGATCTTGTTCCAGTCGCGGCCAATAGGCCCCTCCTACCGAAAACAATAACTCAGAAATTTACTAATTTTTTATAAACCTGTGGTTTGTATAGAGCCATGAAAATGATTAAACATGAAAATACTATTAAACATATTAGTAACAGGATTAATCTATTGCGGAATAACTTACGCAGCCCCAACCGTTCTGGCACCAGGTTATAGTCCATTAAAATTTAAACCAGCAAAAGCGGGCAGTTATTCATTACCCATTATTGGACAAGCGGCCAATGGGGCCATATTAACAACAGCAAATACACGGGTGAAGCTACACGATTTAATGGATGATAAAATTGTTTTGCTTAGCTTTATTTACTCTACTTGCAGTGATGTCAATGGTTGTCCACTCGCAACAGCCGTATTTCATAATATAAATCGACAGTTACAGAAACAACCTGAAATAGCAGAAAAATTACGATTGCTCACCTTAAGTTTTAATCCTAAACATGATACACCCAAGGCGATGAGTCATTACGCTGAAGGTTTTAAAAATGATATTGTTGACTGGCAATTTTTAACCACTGAATCAGAAAAAGAGTTACAGCCTATTTTGGATCAATATCAACAAAGTATCCAAAAGG